>JACRNN010000127.1 GCA_016234955.1 Deltaproteobacteria bacterium
AAGCCACGCACCGCTGGAGAACCGATTACAACGAGAGCCGTCCCCATGACTCGCTGGGGGACCTTACGCCGGATGAATATCGTCAACACAACGCCGAAAACTCTACTTTAAAACTGTCTACCTGATGGGGAAGCTTACGGCCGTAACCCATTTTAACTAAAAGTTCAACCACCAATCTTTCAAAAAAACCGGGTGAGCACTCTTTAATCCGAGTTAATAGCTCTTGAGCTATATTCTGTCTTATTTTCTGATAGCCGTACTCCAAAGATTCTTCAGGTGTTTGTTGAGCAGTTGTTTCCGTTTCCGATTCGAATCTTTCTATTCCTTCCTTATCTTTTTTAGACGCCTCTCTGAAATTAATATATTCAGGGTATTGCTCAAGAAATTTCAAGTTTATCTCTGAAAGATTCTTACTTAAAACATCAAGGCCACGTTGAGTTATTTTAAAAACTCCCCGTCTTGCATATTCGATAAGTCCTGCTTTTTTTAGATATGTTCGCGCCCAACCAACTCTGTTATCAAAAACACCTTGCTGACCGCTTGCCAGAAGTTCATTTTTTTCTTCTTCTGATAGAACGAAAACTTCCGCAAGTTTTTCTCGCGCTTCGCGTATGGAATGTTCCTGATTATCGCCAGCAAACTTGAGAAGAGGCAACATCACGCTCTGGAAGTCCGGTATGGCCATACGCACCTATTTTTCCTCTTCCCCGCAAAAGTCCTAAAAGTCCTCTTGAACAGGTTTTGCCTTATTTTCTAATAATCTATCAATCAGCGGAATTTCGCTCAAAAATTCGGCGCTGTAAAATATTTTCTGTAAATTAAGAAAATTATTGACAAAATCAAAAATTTATATTGACATTTCCGCACCATGGTGTACAATATAACTGTAAGTAAGCTAATCAGGCGGCGACTGAGTCATTCGGGCGCCGCTTTTTTTATTTATTTTTCGGCATAATCACTAACCCGTACCCCATATACCGGCCGTTAGAACCTCTCCTAAGTTTCCTTTCAATAATATGCCAATCCTGCTTGGAATTTTTTCCAAGTACATATCGCCCGATAGGCGAAACAATCAGATCAGCAAGTTGCAAACCTGCAAAGCCTTTCTTTTTGTCTCTAATATACAACTCGGAAATGTATCTCCTCACCTCGGATGCTGAGACATATCCTGTGCCACTGGTTCGGAGTTCCATCCATGCAAGCCGGAGTTCGTTATCAAGGGTTTCATCCCTGGACTCAGCTATTATGATGCCGCGCGTACCGCCTCCTCTGTTCTTAACTTCCATCACAAACCGTTCAACGAGTATCCTCAAAGAAAGCATATATGGATCAATTGCCGCCAGACCATACCGCGCGAGATGCTCATTTTTCTTGATTACACAGGCTACAATCATATATCGAGCTCATCCATTAGGTGATTAGATTCTCTGTAAAACCGCTCCCTAAATTCCTTACCAGTTAATTTCTGGAATACTCCTCTTCGCCTTGAAATCTCAGCGGTATGCAAAATAAAGTCATCCCTGCCAAACAAGCTATTTTTATATTCTTTTAGCCGCGGAGTTGCGGTGTTCTCATGATAGTCTATATCCATAATGCAACCGCCAAGGACAAACAAAGGATATTGTGGATCAATTACATCCAGGCTATGGTCGCCGGATTCGTCTATGAATAAAACAAGCACTCAAATAGTCCTAATCTTCAGCTTAGGAAGCTCTGATTAATTATGTTTTTCTGTCATTCTGAGGAAGCGTAGCGACCGAAGAATCTCGTAACTTATTGATTTTATAGACGTTGAGATTCTTCGCTTTGCTCAGAATGACATGCTATTGCGAATTAATCAGAGGTTGTTCCGCATCCAAAATTGCCGACCACTTGCCAAAAGCTTATGTAGAATGCCCCTGATTATCGCCGGCAAACTTGAGAAGCGGCAGCATTACACGCTGGAAGTCCGGTATGGCCATAAGCGCCTATCCCTTCCTCTTCCCCGCGAATGCCCTCTTGAATATATAATCGACGTTCTTTAGGTACGGCCTTATATCGAAGCAGGCGTCCACCTCTTTTTCCGTGAGGTAGTTCATCACCTCGGCGTCGTCGAGGAGGAGGGACCTGAAGTCCCCGAGCCCTTCCCAGACCTTCATGGCGTTCCTCTGCACTATGGCGTAGGACTCTTCCCTAACAACCCCCTTTTCAACGAGCTTGAGGAGCACTTTCTGCGAATATACCAGCCCCTTGAGCCTTCCCATGTTCTCCAGCATGTTCTCCGGATAGACGACAAGGCCCTTTATGAGATTAATCGTCCTTGCGAGCATGAAGTCCAGGAGGATCGTAGAGTCCGGCCCGATGACCCTCTCCACCGAAGAGTGGCTTATGTCCCTCTCGTGCCAGAGCGCGACGTCCTCGATGGCGCTCACGGAATATCCCCTTATAAGCCTCGCAAGGCCGGTGAGGTTTTCGGACAATACCGGGTTCCTCTTGTGCGGCATGGCGGAGGAGCCCTTCTGCCCCTTTGTGAACGGCTCCTCGGCCTCGAGTACCTCGGTCCTCTGGAGGTGCCTTATCTCCACCGCGAACTTCTCGATCGACGCGGCGATGATGGCGAGCGTCGTGAAGAACTCCGCGTGCCTGTCCCTGTGCACCACCTGGGTTGCCACAGGCTCCGCCTTCAGGCCGAGCTTTTTCAGCGCGTACCCCTCGACCCTCGGGTCTACGCTTGAAAACGTCCCTACAGCCCCTGAGAGCTTTCCGTAAGAGATTACCTCTCTGGCCCTCTCCATCCGCTCGAGGTTCCTCCTCATCTCGTCGTGCCAGAGCGCCATCTTGAGCCCGAAGGTCATCGGCTCCGCGTGGATGCCGTGGGAGCGGCCCATCATTACGGTATTCTTATGCTCGTGGGCCTTTTTCTTCAAGACCTCAAGGAGCGCCTCGATGTCCTCTATTATGAGCCCTGCGGCCTCCCTCAAAAGAAGCGCAAGGGAGGTGTCGAGTATATCGGAGGATGTCAGCCCCATGTGGATATACCGCGAATCCGGGCCCACAAACTCGGCGACCGAGGTGAGAAAGGCTATGACGTCGTGCTTTACGGTCTTTTCAATCTCGTCTATCCTATTAACGTCGAAACGGGCCTTTTTTACGATATTATCGAGCGCGGACTTGGGTATCTTCCCGAGCCTGCACCACGCCTCGCACGCGCATATCTCGACGTCGAGCCACCTCTGGAACCTGTTCTCCGGCTCCCAGATGCGGGCCATCTCTTTTCTCGAATAACGCTCTATCACCTTTTAGTTCCCCCTGAAAACACCCTTGAGTGAAGAAGAAATATACCAGAACGCGGCGTCATAATACAAGATGATATTTTTATGGGGAGGGTTGGGGAGGTCGCGCTTCGGAGGGGCTTGAGGAAAGGATGCTGAGAATACGTATTTTAAAATATTTACCGCGTCTTTCGCCTGAGGCCTTCGGGGTCTTTCGCCCCACGCGCGTCTTTGCCAGCCGTTATGAGCCCGCGCACCCTTTCGTATTTGCCGGGGCCTATGCCCTTTACCTCCAACATATCTTCCGTGGAGGTGAAACCGCCCTTCTCCAGCCTCTTCTCAATGATCCTGTCCGCGGTCTTTTCGCCAATGCCGGGGAGCATCATGAGCTCGCTCCGGCCGGCCGCGTTTATGTCGATGGGGAATCCCGGAAAGACGACCTTCCTTGAGGCGTCCTTAACGCCCTGGTTCCGGGGTCTGGACTCGACCGAGGGACGTCCCGCCTCGTTTGGGATGGGGGATTGCGCCGCGGACGGTCCGTTGTTGCCCAAGGGGTCCGTGGCGTGACGGGAGAACGGGAGCCAATCCGGCGTCTTTAAAAAAAAAACGACGAGGAAAGTGACGGCAAGGAAGCAGAACGCCGCGTACCTCTTCGCTTCGGTCGCCATCTCTTCCCACCTCGGTTAAGGGTTTGTCGGGCGCGGGCCATTACGCCTCCGGCGCGGTCAGGCCCGTCAATGCCTGGCGGCGCGCCGTTTCGGCCTTTTCTTACCGTCCTTGAAGAGCTTGTATTCGAGGCTGTCCACAAGGGCCTGCCAGCTCGCCTCTATCACGTTGTCGGATACGCCGACAGTGCCCCATTTCTCGCTGTTGTCCCCGGACTCCACGAGCACCCTCACCTTTGCCGCCGTGCCCTGCATGCCGGCAAGGACCCTGACCTTGAAGTCAAGGAGCCTTACCTCCTTGATGGACGGATAGAACCTCTCAAGGGCCTTCCTGAGAGCCGCGTCAAGGGCGTTGACCGGGCCGTTGCCCTCGGCGGCGGTATGCTCCACCACCCCGTTGACCTCGAGCTTTATGGTGGCCTCGGCGTGCGGGGCCTCGCCCTCTTTCCTCTTCTCGTCGATGACCCTGAACCCCAGGAGCCTGAAGTACCTCTCCTTTTTCTTAAGCGCCTTCTGAATGAGTAGCTCGAAGGACGCCTCGGCGCCCTCGTACTGGAACCCCTGGTGCTCAAGCGCCTTCAGCTCGCTCAGCACATCCTGCACCGTCCTGGAATCGCTCTCTATGTCGAGCCCGTACTCCTGCGCCTTGAAGAGGATATTCGACCTGCCGGAGAGGTCGGAGACCAGCACCCTCTGGCGGTTGCCGACGAGCTCTGGCCTTATGTGCTCGTATGTGAGCGGGCTCTTCAACACCGCGCTCACGTGAATACCGGCCTTGTGCGCGAAGGCGCTCTCGCCGACGTAGGGCTGGTGCTTCTGATGCGGGAGGTTGGCGAGCTCGTAGACGAACCCGGCCGTGTCGCGGAGCCTCGCGAGCCTCTCGTCCGTAATGCAGTCTATCCCCATCTTGAGCTTCAGGGCCGGGATGATGGAGCAGAGGTTGGCGTTGCCGCACCTCTCGCCAAAGCCGTTTATCGTGCCCTGTACCATGACGGCGCCCTCGTTGACCGCCACCAGCGTGTTCGCCACGGCGGTCTCGGAGTCGTTGTGGGCGTGGATGCCGATATCGGCCAGCACCGTCCTTTTAACGTCCCTTACCATGGCCGCGGCCTCGAAAGGGAGCGTGCCGCCGTTCGTGTCGCACAGCACTATGCAGTCGGCCCCCGCGTCCTGCGCGGTTAGGAGGGCCGTTACCGCGTACTCCGGGTCCTCCTTGTACCCGTCGAAGAAGTGCTCGGCGTCGAAGAATACGGCGCCCGCCCTCTTTTTCAGGTAGCTTATAGTGTCGTGTATCATGTCGAGGTTCTCCTCCAGAGAGACCCGGAGGGCCTTTGACACGTGCATCTTCCAGGCCTTGCCGAATACCGTCACCGCGGGCGCGCCTGAAGCGAGGAGCGCCTTGATGTTGGGGTCGTCCTTCGCCTTTACCCCGGCCCTCCTCGTGGAGCCGAAGCTGACGAGAATCGAGTTGGCGAGCCTCTGCCTCTTCATCTCCGTGAAGAACTCGATGTCCCTGGGGTTGCTCCCCGGCCACCCGCCCTCTATGTAGTGGATGCCGAGGTCGTCGAGGCGGTGCGCTATGCGCACCTTGTCCTCCACCGAAAAAGAGATGTCCTCGGCCTGGGTGCCGTCACGAAGCGTAGTGTCGTAGAGTTTGACCATAAGCGAATATTACCCCTTCTCCTCCTCTATCTCTTCCTTGCCGAGCCCGAAGGCCTCGTGCAGGACCCTTACCGCGAGCTCCGTGTACTTCTCGTCGACGACGCACGATATCTTTATCTCGGAGGTGGATATCATCTGTATGTTGATCCCCTCCCCGGCCAGCACCTCGAACGTCTTCGAGGCTATGCCAGCGTGGCTCCTCATGCCGGCGCCCACTATCGAGACCTTTGCGATGTTCGGGTCCCCCTTTACGTCCTGGGCCTCTATCTCCCCGGCGGTCTCGCTTACGAGCTTGAGCGCCCTTTTATAGTCCGAGTTCGCCACGGTGAACGTCAGGTCCGTGAGCGCGTCATGGCTTATGTTCTGCACTATCATGTCCACGTTTATTCCGGCCTCGGTCAGCGGGCGGAAGAGCTTGGCGGCTATCCCCGGTCTGTCCGGTACCCTCAGGACGGATATCTTCGCCTCGTTCTTGTTGTACGTGATGCCGGAAACCACTACCTTCTCCATCTCCTTGTCCTCCTTGCAAACAAGAGTCCCATCGGCGTTCGAGAACGACGACCTCACCATGACGGGGATATTGTATTTCCTGGCGAACTCCACGGAGCGGGTCTGCAGGACCTTGGCCCCGAGGCTCGCCATCTCAAGCATCTCGTCGTATGAAATCTTCTTGAGCTTGCGCGCGTCCTGGCAGATGTTAGGGTCGGTCGTGTACACCCCCTCCACGTCCGTGTATATCTCGCAGAGGTCGGCCTTGAGCGCGGCGGCCAGCGCCACCGCCGTGGTGTCGGAGCCGCCCCTGCCGAGCGTGGTGATGTTGTCCTCGGAATCCACCCCCTGGAACCCGGCCACGACCGCTATCACCCCGGCGTCGAGCTCCTTCATTATGTTTTTGCCGTCTATGCTCTCTATACGCGCCGAGCCGAATTGGGAGTCGGTCACTATAGGCACCTGGTGGCCGAGGAAGCTTTTGGCCTTGAGGCCCATCTCCTTCAATGCCAGGGCCAGAAGCCCTATCGTAACCTGCTCGCCGGTGGAGACCACGAGGTCGTACTCCCTGCCTATCGGGAACTCGCTCGCCTCGTGGGCGAGGGCCACGAGCCTGTTAGTCTCCCCGGACATGGCCGATAGGACCACGACCACCTGATTGCCATTTTTATACGTCCCGACCACGCGCCTGGCTACGTTCTTTATCCTCTCGACGTTGCCTACGGAAGTGCCTCCGTATTTCTGTACTATAAGCGCCATAACAACGATCCTCTTGACAAATTATTTCCCCGGCAAAACTGTCATTCTGATCCCTTCGCTATGTCATTCTGAGCGTCAGCGAAGAATCTCTCTTTTCCGCTCAGGACAGGCTCCGCGAAGAATCTCCTGGTTCAGACCATTCTGCGGACAAGTCCAGCCACCCGGGGTTCGCGGCTTCGATCAGTTCTATTTTTCTGGCTCTCAACCATCCTTTTATCTGTTTCTCACGGGTTATGGCAGAATGGATATCCTGAGTTTCTTCATAAAAAACAAGTCTATTTATATTGTATTTGGCGGTAAATCCTGGCACAGACTTGTGTTTGTGCTCAAATACCCTTCGTTCGAGATTGTTTGTGACTCCCGTATAGAGCGTTTTCGATCTGTTGGTCATTATGTAAACATAGTACCGATTCATCGAAAATTATAGACGCCATGTATAAGACAGATTCTTCGCTGACGCTCAGAATGACAATTTACGAAAGAACCATGCTTTAGTAGCGTCAAAAGTCTCCCCCTACCTCTTCCTCCCTATCTTGTGTATGGCCGCGCCGTGGACGTCCTCGGCGGCCTCCATGACTATCTCCGGTAGCGTCGGGTGGGCGTGTATCGTTTCCGCGATATCCGAGACCCTGGCCCCGGATTTTATGGCGAGGGTTACCTCGCCCAGGAGGTCTGTGGCGTGCGCCCCGACTATCGAGCATCCGAGCGCCCTGTCCGTGGACGGGTCGGCCACTATCTGGACGAACCCATCGGTTTCGCCCATGCCGATGGCCTTGCCGCTGGCGGCGTATGGGAACCTGCCGACCACCACCTCAATCCCCTTTTCCTGCGCGTCCTTTTCCCTCATCCCCACGCTCCCTATCTCCGGGTCTGTGAATATGCCGGAGGGGATGGCGGAGTAATCCATCTCAGAGCCTTTGCCGAGCGCGTTTGAGACGGCCACCATCCCCTGGGCGCTCGCCACGTGCGCCAGGAGCATCCTCCCGGTCACGTCCCCTATGGCGTATACCCCCTTTACATTCGTCTCCATCCTGCCATCCACCGCTATGCGGCCCTTTTCAATATTTACTCCGATACTTTCAAGCCCGATATTCGCGGAATTGAAACTCCTGCCTATGGAGACGATGACCTTCTCGGTCAGGAACTCCCTGCCGTCCTTGAGCCGGGTCTTCACCCCGCCTTCGGCCCCGGCCTCCACGCCCTCCACGACGACCTCCGTAAGGACGTTGACGCCGGTCTCCTTGAACCTCTTCATTATCACCCTCGATACTGCCTTGTCTTCCGTAGACAGTATCGAGGGCAGGAGCTCGACCACCGTGACCCTGCTCCCGAAGGCGGAAAATAGCGTCGCGAACTCGCACCCCATGACCCCGCCTCCGATGATGAGGACGGATTCAGGGACCTTCTTCAAGTCGAGCGCCTCTGTGGACGTTATGATATTGCGCCTGTCCATGTTGAAGGCCGGTATCATCGCGGGCTCGGAGCCGGTGGCTATTATTACGGACTTGCCCGCCACCGTCTCCGTCGAGCCGCCGGCCCTTGCGACCCTGACGGCCCCGGCGGACTCCAGAGAGCCCGCGCCGTTTATCACCTCAACGTTATTCCCCTTGAGGAGCTGTTCGACCCCTCCGACGAGCTTTTTTACGACCCCTTCCTTCCTCTCAACCGCCTTTGCGAGATCGAAGGAGACCTCCCGGACGCTCACGCCGAACTCCGCGGCGCGGCGCGCCGAGTTCAAGGCCTTTGCCGAATAATAGAGGGCCTTGGTCGGTATGCAACCCCTGTTGAGGCAGGTCCCGCCTATCCTGTCCTTCTCGATGAGCGCCACCCTGGCCCCCATCTGTGCGCCCCTTATCGCCGCCACGTACCCCCCCGGCCCGCCCCCTACAATAACGATATCGAACTCTTTCATTTAAATCCCCCGTATTGAAAATAGACAATAACACGCCCCCGAGCGCGGCCTGGGATTGGCAAACCCCAATCCCGTCTCACCGTGGGCCGGAGCGCCTCTCTATCTCTATCTCCCTTTTGGATTCGCCCCTGTGGGAGAACCTGACGACCCAATCGCATTCATCGAGGAGCGCCGGGAGCTTATCCGCCCATTCTATTACAGAAATACCCTTGCCGTAAATAAATTCTTCCAGCCCGGCGCAGTGGAATTCGTCCGCACCGCCGATCCTGTAGAGGTCTATATGGTATAACTCAATACTGCCGCCCTCGTAGATGTTTATTATCGTAAAGCTCGGGCTCTTTACGCACCCCTTTGCCCCGAGCCCCCTGGCTATGCCCTTCACAAAGCGGGTCTTGCCGCACCCTAAGTCCCCCGAGAGCCCGACTATCTCCCCGGCGTAAAGCCCCCTGGAGAACTCGGCCCCGAGGTCTTCGGTCTCCTGCGGGGAGTCTGTAGAGTAGACCCCCTTCATCTCTCTATGAGCGTATTGAGGACTTCAGGAATTTCCGGCAAAAGGTCTGTGGCCATCATCCCGGCCTCCCCGCGCGCTTCCCTTATCCTGTCAGCGGCAAGGCCGTGCGTATATGTAGCGGCGCATGCGGCGGTGAGGGGCGGGTACCCCTGGGCCACGAGCCCCCCTATCATCCCGGCAAGCACGTCCCCCATCCCGGCGGTGGAGAGCCCAGGGTTCCCGGTCGGGTTGATGTAGATATCCCCTTCCGGGGTCGCTATGACCGTTGAGGCCCCTTTAAGGACTACAATAGCCCCTGACATGGCGGCAAGGGTCCTGGCGGCCCCGACCCTGTCGCCCTGTATCTCCGAGGGGCTCGCCTCAAGGAGCCTTGCGGCCTCGCCCGGATGCGGTGTGAGCACCATCGGTCGCCTTGAGTCCTTCAAAAGCTCAAGGCGGCCTATGAAGGCGTTGAGCCCGTCGGCGTCTATCACAAGGGGCGCTTCCATCTCCTTTACCATCCTCTCCATGAGCCTGTGGACGCCCTCGGTATTCCCGAGCCCCGGGCCCGCGGCCATAGCGGTCTTGCCCTTCGCAATCCTTTGTACGGCCTCAAAAGACGCCTCATCGAGCACTCCGTCCCTGGACTCCGGGAGCGGCTCGGTCATCACCTCAACGGTCTTTGCCTCCATCACCGCGTTCAGGCCCCTCGGCAAGGCCAACGTGGCAAGCCCGGCGCCCATCCTCATCGCGCCCATCGCCGTCATGTACGCGGCCCCGGTCTTTCCCGGCGACCCCGCTATCACGAGCAGGTGGCCGCAGGCGGATTTGTGAGTATCCCTTGCCCTCGGCCTCAAAAGGCCCCTGACGTCCTCACGGCACAAAAGGTTCCATCTTATATGCTCATCGGTCAGGAGTTGCGCCGGCAGGCCGATATCCACTATCTCGACCCTACCCGCGTACTCGCGCCCCGGATATGTATAGAGGCCGAGCTTTGGCAGCGCCATCGTGGCCGTGACGCCGGCCCTGACCGCGCAACCGAGGACCGCGCCGGTAGTGGCGTCTATGCCCGAGGGGACGTCCACGGCCACGACCTTCTTGGCGAGGCCGTTTATAAGCTCGACGACCTCTGCGGCTATCCCCTTTATCGGGGAGGCGAGCCCGATGCCGAAGATAGCGTCGACTATGACGGAGGAATGCCTGAACGGAGAGGCGCACTCTTTAACGTCCCCATCTGACTTCAGCGTCCGCACCTCCCCGCCCATCTTGAGCCAGGCCCGCGCGTTGAGGGCGGCGTCCCCCCTGAGCTCCTCGACCGGCGCGACGGAGAATACCGTGACGTTGAGGCCGGAGTTCTTCAGGTGGCGCGCGGCCACGTACCCGTCCCCGCCGTTATTCCCCTTGCCCGTTGCTATGACGACGCGCTTGACCCTGTCCGGGGCGCAGGCGTACAACTCCCTCCTTACGGCCTCGGCCACGCCCCTGCCCCCGTTCTCCATGAGTTGCAGGCCGTGGACCCCGTACTCATCCATTGCGGCCCTGTCTATCTCCCGCATGGTTTTGGCGTCCAATATCTTCATCGAGTCCCTTCCGTCCTCTGCGCTATGGTCTGGGCAAGGCTTAAATCGCCGTCGTGGGTTATCGACAGGCTGAACTCAAAGCCCTCCAACCCCTTGACCTCTACGGATGGCCTTCCGCCTTTGTCCCTTATTATCTCTATGTCCTTGAACCTGATGTTCCTGCCGAGCGCTTTTTTTACGCTCACCTTGGCCGCGAACCTTGCCGAGAGGTGCCTCTCCGGGAACCTCATGGCGAGACAGTAATCGAGCTCCGGGCCGGTGAAGAGCCTCTCTCTGAGCCGCTCCCCCCATCGCAGGAGCGCCTTTTTGAACCGTTCGACGTCCACCGCCTCTATGCCTATTCCGTATACCATCGGTTTTAAGTTGAGCGGACCTGCGCTATGAGCCTCTTCATCTCCCTCACGGCTTCCTCTATCCCGGTGTATACGCTCCTGGCGATGATGCTGAAGCCGATGGCGAACTCCTCTATCTCCTTGATGGCGGCAACGGGCTTTATGTTGCCGTAGCCGAGGCCGTGCCCGGCGTGGGTCTTGAGCCCGAGCCTCCTTGAAAGCACGGCGCAGTCGGATATCCTCTTGAGCTCCGCCTCCCTTATGGCGTCGTTCAATGCGTCGGCGTACCTGCCGGTATGTATTTCTACCCCGTCAGGGTCTATCTTCCTGCAAGCCTTTATAGCCTCCGGGGACGGGTCCACGAAGAGGTTGACGCGTATCCCGGCCTCTTTGAGCGTTGCGACGAACCCCGCGAGAGGGCCCATGCGGGTAATGACGTCAAGGCCTCCCTCCGTGGTCAGCTCCTGCCTCTTCTCGGGCACGAGCGTCACCATATCGGGCCTGACTTCAAGCGCTATGGCGAGCATCTCCTCGGCGGCGGACAACTCGAGGTTGAGCCGCGTCTTTATCGTCTTTCGGAGCAGATGGAGGTCCCTGTCCTGGATGTGGCGCCTGTCCTCCCTCAGGTGGACGGTTATCCCGTCGGCCCCGGCGAGCTCCGCCAGCGCGGCGGCCGTCACCGGGTCCGGCTCGGTTGAGAGGCGCGCCTGCCTTACGGTAGCGACATGGTCTACGTTGACGGATAGTCTTGCCATATTCTTTTAAAGGCTCCTCGCGTTTGATTAAAATTCCCCTAAGCCCAAACCGCGGAGAATTTTCAAGTAAGGAATTTATCGTTTGTAATCCGCTCGCTATGCTTGTCGACCGGTCAACGCCTATCGCCCGGATCCGTCCCCTATCTCTTTTCTGATTAAATCCGCTAACTCGTTGCCCATCGCGGTTATCTCATCCTCCCTCTCCCCCTCAACCGTTATCCTGGCAAGCGGCTCCGTGCCTGAGTAGCGGATAAAGACCCTGCCCCTGTTCTTAAGCCTCTGTTCGGCGCGGGAGAGGGCCGCCGCTACGGAGGGGATGTCCTTTATCTCTTTTTTCTCCCTTATCCTGACGTTCAGGAGTATCTGCGGATAATTCTTCATCACCTTCGCGAGCTCGGAGAGCTTCCTGCCATCCTTGACCATCCTCTTGAGCACCTGGAGCGCCGAGATTATGCCGTCCCCGGTCGTGGTGTGGTCGAGGAAGATGACGTGGCCGGACTGTTCTCCGCCGAGGTTATACCCTTCCCTGAGCATCTCCTCCACGACGTACCTGTCGCCGACACGGGTCCTTACCACCCGGCCCCCCGCGCCCTCGACGGCCTCTTCGAGGCCCGAGTTGCTCATTATGGTGGCGACGAGCGTATTTTTTTTCAAAGACCCCTCCCTGAGCATCGCGACCGCGCTTATCGCCAGCAGGCAGTCGCCGTCCACGACGTTGCCCAGCTCATCGACCGCTATGCACCTGTCCCCGTCCCCGTCGAGCGCGAACCCTATGTCTGCGCCCGAGTCCTTCACGGCCTTGCTCACGTTCTCCGGGTACATGGCGCCGCAGCCGTCGTTGATGTTCTCGCCGTTCGGCTTTACCGATATAGGTATCACCTCGGCCCCTAACTCGTAGAATACCGCCGGGGCGACCCTGTATGCCGCGCCGTTGGCGCAGTCCACCGCTATCTTGAGGCCGTCGAGGGTCAGATCCTTGGGGAACGAGTTCTTCGTGAAGACCACGTATCTGCCTATGGCGTCGTCCACCCTGTATGCCTTGCCCACCTCTCTGGCCGTGGGCCTGTGGCTCGGGTCATGGTTCCCGTATATGAAGTCCTCTATGAGAAGCTCCACCTCGTCCGGGAGCTTGAGCCCGTCCCTTGAGAAAAACTTTATGCCGTTGTCGTGGTAGGGGTTGTGCGAGGCGGAGATGACGACCCCGGCGTCGGCCCTCATGCTGGAGGTCACGAACGCTATCCCAGGCGTGGGCAGCGGGCCGACCATGAGGGCGTCGACCCCCATCGAGCATATCCCGGCCATCATCGCGCTCTCGAGCATGTACCCGGAGAGGCGGGTGTCCTTGCCTATCACTATCCTGTGCCGCCTGTTCTCCTTCTTGAAGACATAGGCTATGGCCCTGCCGAGCTGGAGCGCCGTCTCGGAGGTCATCGGCTCTATGTTGGCTATCCCCCTTACGCCGTCGGTCCCGAAAAGCCTCTTTTTCAAGCTCATGGACGTCTACCTCGCTTTGAAGCTCCCCGCGGCTTTTCCGCGGGGAACCTTCGATATGTAAGGAAACAACTTCTATTCGCTCGCTCGACCCCGCAGCAAGCCGCGGGCTGGGCGCTCGCAACGCATATTCATGGTCGAGCGGAGTTTATTTTTAATGCTTCCTTCGGAATCGCCGCACCGGAGCCGCATGCGCGCTATTTTCCCTTCCCGATCACGACCTTCACGTCCACCTTATCGTAGCTTACCGACCTGAACTCCTTGGCCGGCATGTCGAGCTGCACGGTGAAGAGCGCGGAAGAGGTCAGGCCGCTTACGTCAACGGGCTTTGTATAGACGCCGCTTAAGTCCCTCATCTCTTTTCTCACGCCCGTGGCGGCAACGGACCTCGGCGATACGTTGACGTCGATTACTTTATACCCTGACGCGGGCCTGCCGGTCAACCGTACCTTTATCGGGAGGTTGACGGTTATCAACCTTTCCAGCCTTATATCGACGGAGACCGGGCGGGTCTTTACCACCTCAACGCCCATCGGCACGGCTATGTCCCCGGGGACTATCCTCAAGTTATTGAGCCCTTCCCTGGCGCCGCTCATGTCGAGCCCGACCTGTATCTGGGAGGGCGAGAGATTGTTTATGACGAACTTGGGGCCCATGACCCTTACCTCTATCTCATCGGGAGGGACGCTGACCATGACCATGCCCCTGGGTGTCCCCTTGAGCCCTACCGGGATAAGGAAACCGACCTCCGTGGAGCTCTGTCCGGCGACAAAGAACCAGAGTGCGACCGCGAAGATGAGGGCGAGGGCCTTGAGCTTCAGGTCCTGTAGAAATATCCTTTTCACCGCCCGCCCTCCCCGGCAAACCCTCCCGCGACGGAAAAGAGCCGTTTGAGGTGTACCGAGAGCTTTTCGGAGTCCAACCCGGTGAAGACCCCGTCCTCGACCACCATGGTCATCTCCCCGGTCTCCCCCGAAATGACTATTATAGCCGCGTCCGTCTCCTCCGCAAGGCCCATGGCCGCCCTGTGGCGGGTGCCCATCGCTTTTGCGGGCTCCTTGCCGGTAAGGGGCAGTATGCACCCTGCCTTGTAGACCCTTGCGCCCCTTATGACCACAGCCCCGTCGTGCAGAGGGGAGCCGCTGTTGAATATGGAGAGCACAAGCTCCTTTGAGACGTTGGCGTCGACCTCCACCCCCGCTTCCAGGAATTCGCCTATGTCAACGGCCCGCTCCATCACCAGGAGGCCGCCCGTCCTCGTCTTTGACATCGCGGCGGCGGCCCTGGTTATCTCCTCAATCACCTCCCGCGGCCCCGTGGTCGCGCGGGAGATGAAAAAGGGCCTGCCTACGTGCACAAGGGCCTTTCTTATGTCCTGCTGGAAGACCACGATGATGAAGATCACTATGGAGCCGAGAAAATTGCTCAGTATCCAGTGCAGCGTCAGGAGTTCGACCCTCTGGGAGATGAAGTAGACCATGATTATCACGGCCAGCCCCCAGAACATCCTCTCCGCCCTCGTGCCCTTGAACATGCGCATGAACCAGTAGAGGATGGAAGCGACTATCAGTATGTCGAAGAGGGCCACGAGATTGCCGGCCCTCATGATTATCTCTAAAAACTGTTTGATAGGCAACCCGATGCACCGCCTGTTTTCAATTTATAATTTGATTTGACGTTCCGGTACCACCGGGGGTTTGAGCCCCCCTGGCGGCCTCATTCGCATCTCAACCGCTCCAAGAGGTCAGACGGCGCCGCCCCTTATCGCGTCCGCCATGTCAAGGGCCATGCGGGCCTCTTTCACGTCATGGACCCTCAAGGCGCTCGCCCCGTTCAATACAGCGGCCACGGCCGCGGCTATCGTCCCCATGAGCCTGTCCTCCACCTTAGCGCCGAGGGCCGCCCCTATGAACGACTTGCGCGAGGGCCCAAGGAGTATGGGCGCGCCGAGCGTCCTGAACTCACGGAGGTTCCTGATAAGATCGAGGTTTCCCTCGCTCGATTTGCCGAACCCGATGCCCGGGTCTATGATTATCCTCTCCCTCTCTATACCGGAAGAGACCGCGTAATCCATCCTCGCCATCAGGTGGTTGTATACCTCCGAGACAATGTCCTTATACCCGGTATCCTCCTGCATGGTGGACGGGGTCCCCCTCATGTGCATCAACACGACGGCGGCCTTGAACTCCGCGCAGACCCCGGCCATCCCGGCGTCCATGCAGAGGGCGCTCACGTCGTTGACCATCCCGGCCCCGGCACAGAGCGCGGTCCTGGCCACCTCCGCCTTGGTGGTGTCTATCGAGACCGGGACGCCCTTTGAGGCTATTGCCTCGACGACCGGCACGACCCTGTCCATCTCCTCGGCGACTCCGACGGGCAGGGCCCCGGGCCTTGTGGACTCCCCGCCGACGTCTATGAAGTCCGCGCCCTCCTCGAACATCTCAAGGCCGCGCTCCACGGCCCCGCCCCTCTCAATGAACCTGCCCCCGTCGGAAAAAGAGTCCGGGGTGACGTTCAATATACCCATTATCATCGTGCGGGGGCCGAACTCCCGCTCCCACCCCCTGCCCTTTACAACGTAGCTCCTCTTGTTGAGGTTCCCTATCGCCTCAGATAGTGAGAGGCCCACTTCAGGCAGGCCGAAGGACTGCGCCCTGAGCTTGCCCATGACGGCCTCGAACTGCCTGGCGGTCCCGGACAGGACCGCGTCGGTAGACCCGACCGAGCATGAGGCCGCGCCCCTGGCCACGGCGGCCTCCGCGCCGATGGAGAGCATCTCCTGCTTTAAGACGTTGGCCTGCGCCGGGGTAAGGCCCTCGACCCTCAGGTTGTAATGGAACTGCTTGGGGGCCATTATCCTTATCCCGACCGGATCGACCCCTATGCGCTCCATCTCTCTCCAGGCCCGCTCAAGGGCCTTTATGTCAAGAAACCTTACAGGGAACTTCAAGGGCTTCTCCGTCAAAGATAGCGCGAAAAAATGAACCCTCTATGGATGAAAAACCCACGGCGCATCGGAACGCTAAAAAAACGATATCGACCGCCCGATTACTCCTCCTCTCCGGGCCTCTGTATGCGAGAGGGCCGGAAGCGGAAGAGACCACTTCGGACAAGAAAACGGGATATTATGAATCGGAAGGGGATAGCAAAACCCCCGCCTGCCGACAAGGTGGCGGGGGGAGGATATGCCAAGAGGCGTCAGCGGGCTGTTCAGGCCCCGGGTTATGCGGGCTTTATGGCCATGCCGAGCCTGGCGGCGCTTCCGGGCTGGACGACATCGGGTTTGGAGTCGCCGACCGGCGCGTCCCCTGCCTTGGGCGACCCCCCGGTCCCGCCGGAGAATATTATGCTGTCTATCTCCTGCGCGTCGAGGACCTCTTTTTCGAGCAGGGCCTTGGCAAGCCTCTGCAAAGCGTCCACGTTCGACTCGATGAGCTTCTTCGCCTTTTCATAATTCTCGGTGACTATCCTTCTTATCTCGGAGTCTATGTCCTCGGCGGTCTCCTCGCTGAAGTCCCGCCTCTGGCTCATCTCCTTGCCGAGGAATATGTGCTCCTCTTTCTTGCCGAAGGTGAGGGGGCCCAGCTTCTCGCTCATGCCCCATTCGCAGACCATCTTCCTGGCGAGCTCGGTGGCCCGCTCTATGTCGTTGCCCGCGCCGGTAGTCATGTGCTTGATCACTATCTCTTCGGCGGCCCTGCCGCCCATGAGCACGGCTATGTTGTTGATGAGGTATTGCTTGCTGTATGTATGCCTCTCGTCTATCGGGAGCTGCTGAGTCAGGCCGAGCGCCATGCCCCTGGGGATTATGGAAACCTTGTGTATGGGGTCCGTGCCCGGGGTGAGCCGCGCCACCAGGGTATGTCCGGCCTCATGGTATGCGGTATTGGACTTCTCGGTATCGCTTATTATGAGGCTC
>JACRNN010000061.1 GCA_016234955.1 Deltaproteobacteria bacterium
CACCGCCGCGTTCATGTAGTCCGGGTCTGTCTGCGCGTGGGCCTTGAGGATGTTCGAATGAGTGGTTACCACGGCCGTAGCCCCTCTTTCCATGAACGCCTCAAGCGCCGCCAGCGCGAAGGCGCTCCCCTCCGACGGGTCAGTGCCGGCCCCTATCTCGTCCATCAGCACGAGGGAGCCTGCCCCGGCAAGCGTTAGGAACTCTTTTATCCTCTTTATATGCGCCGAGAAGGTGGAGAGGGACGCGATGATATCCTGCCTGTCGCCTATGTCCGCGAAGACCGCGGAGAACGCCACCGCCGTGCTCGACCCCTCCACCGGCACCGGTATGCCTGAGAGCGCCATCAGGGTCAGCAGGCCGAGGGTCTTGAGGGCGACGGTCTTGCCGCCGGTATTCGCCCCTGAGATGACAAGCGTCCTGCGGCCCTCCTTTATCCTTATGTCTATGGGCGTTACCCGCTCGCCGCAACGGCCCTCCTTGAGGACCAGGAGCGGGTGCCTTGCGCCCTTGAGGTCGACGTCCCCTCTCCCGAGCACAACCGGCATGGTCGCGTCGATGTCCGCAGCGAAGAGGACCTTTGCCTGGGCGCAATCGAGACCCGCGATTATCCCCTGGTCGGCCAAAAGCTCAACCCTTGAGCCCAGTACCTTCCGGGTGGCGTTCTTGAGTATCTCTACCTCCTCGGCCTTTTCCTCTTTCTTGAGTATCGCTATGCCGTTATTGATCTCCACGAGCCGGAACGGCTCCACGAAATACGTGGACCCGCTATTAGACCTGCCGTGTATTATGCCGTCCATGCGGCCGTGCATGCCGGACTTTACCGAGATGACGTACCTGTCGTCCCTTATCGTGACGTAGTCCTCCTGGATGGACTCCGCGTACTGCCTCTCCACCGTGAGTTCGTCGAGGATGGACCTCGCCCGCGCCCTGTTGGAGCGTATCTCCCTCCTTATCCGCGACAGCGCAGGGGAGGCCGAATCGGCTATCTCGCCCTTTTCATCTATGATCCTGTTGAGCTCGGAGGCAAGAGGGGACTGGTCGGACAGCGCTTCCATCCTGGAGGAGATAAGCCGGTAGTCCCTGGCGAACTGGGGGGTCAGGGTGTATCTGAGCCGCGCGGAGGCGCCGAGGTTGTCTCTTATCTTTATCAGCTCTTCAGGGAGGAGATACGACCCCGCAGGGTCGATCCTTGCGAGTAGCCCCCTCAGATCAGAGACCCCGCCCAGAGGAAGCCGCCCGGAGGCCTTGATTATCCCGCTCGTCTCCGCAAACTCTGTCCTGGACTCCTCGATGCGTCCGATATCGGCGTGAGGGGCCAGCCCTTCGACCCTCTCCCTGCCCTCGGGCGTTGAGGTCCTAACGGCGAGCTCGCTCAGGACAGCCGGGTATTCAAGCGTTTCTAAAGTCGTCTGATCCACTGCGCCATTGAGTAAAACCGGCCGGCCCGTGCCCGCGAAAGACCCGAACCCGCCTGCCTTAGAGGCCCTGCCGGATCTCACGTCCTGATTATCCGCCTGAAGCCGGATGCGGATATCACCTCGACGTCGGGGGGGAGGACGCTGTCGAGCAGGAGGTTTATCCCGAGCGTATCGCTTGAGATATGCCCTGCTATCACCACGTTCATATGGTTCTTCTCCGCTTCCTTGCGGTGGTCTTCGCTTATGTGCATGCCGACTACCGTGCCCACGCCGGAGGCGCAGAGCTTCTCAAACGCCTTCTTGCTCCCGCCTGTGCCGCCGGTCATGTCGACAAAGACCTTGCCGGCCTTCCTCTTGCCGGACCCGCACACGACCTTCGGGCCGACCGTCTCTCTGACGGCGTCCGCATACTCCGGTATCTCCTCGAGGATATCGATCGCGTCGGATACGGTATAGGGCTTCTTATCGTCAAAGATCCTCTGCAGGTAATCCGTCACCGCGTTGTCCGTCGGCGTATGGACGCACATGAACGGTATGTCGAGGAGCCGCGCCGCGTCCACCGCCCTTGTATGGTTGATCGGGAGCATCCTCCTTTCGACCTCCTTTATGCGCTCCTCCATTATGTCCTCGGCCACGTTTATCGGCACCCCGTACTTGAGGAGTATCCCGGACTGCATTCCCATCACGTCGTAGAGGCGGGCCATGGCCCTGCCCTCCGGGTGGTGGGCGAGTATGAGGTCAATGGCGTTGCCCCTCTCCTTAAGCCTGTCGGCAAGGAGCACCTCGCCCACCTCCATGTCTATGCCGGCGAGTATCTTCCTTACCTCTTTTTCAGGGTCCCCGTGGAGTATGCGCGTGTCGGAATACGGGTTTTTCAGGCGCTCGGCGTCATAGCGCTTCCTGTCTCTCTCCTTGAGGTCGTCAAAGTCCTTTTTCGCCCGCTCAAGCTCCCGCGCCACCTCCGCGGCCCCGCGCGGGTCGAGCTCTATCCCCTTTGCAACGGCCTTCCTGTATATCTCTCCGAGCTTCATGCCAATATCCCCCTGTCAATAGAGGATGCCTCTAAAAATTGCTCTTTTCCCCGATCTCTTTGTTAGGGCGAAAATAAAAATGGACACATATTGACATATATGCTCCGCTTTTTTATTTTAGCGTTCTGAAACCCCTTGGGTTTTGAGTCCTAAGAGGTTTCACTCACCCCGCCTCGACCTCGGAAAAAATATCTAAGGAACCTCTGACTAATTCGCAATAGCATGTCATTCTGAGCAAAGCGAAGAATCTCAACGTCTATAAAATCAATAAGTTACGAGATTCTTCGGTCGCTACGCTTCCTCAGAATGACAGAAAAACATAATTAATCAGTTCCACTCGCGCTTTCAAGCGACAGAGAAAGAATCCGCCTATACTCTCCGCGCGATAGCGCCCGCAGTGAGTTTTCAACCTCGCGCCTCAAGGCCCGAGGACTTCCTTCACTATCTCGTTGACGAGCTTGCCGTCGGCCCTGCCCTTTATCAGCGGCATGACCGCCTTCATGAGCTTGCCCATGTCCCTGGCCCCTGCCGCCCCGGTCTCATCAGCCGCCTTTTTTACAAGCTCCCGGACCTCCGCGGCGGACATCTGCGCCGGCAGGTACCCCTGGAGGACCTTTATCTCGGCCTCCTCCTTGTCCGCGAGGTCGGCCCTGCCGCCCTTTGTGAACTGCTCGATGGAGTCCTGCCTCTGGCGGACGAGGGTGGAGACCACCTGGCGGACCTCGTCGTCCGTCAGAGGCTTCATTGGCGCGCCCCGGGCCTTTAACATACCCGGGGTCTCCGGTTGAAAGTCGAGAGCCGCCGTTGCGGGAGATGGAGACCGGCTTCTACGCGCTTTTCTTAAGCTCTATCAGAACGAGTTTTACGATGACCTTGAGGGTCTCAAAGACCCCGGCGCCAACGCTTGCCACGGCCTCGAAGTCCGGCGCGGCGCTTGAGTTGAGCACCCTTTTGAGCTCCTGGACCGGCACCGTATTGGGCAGGTCCCTCTTGTTGTATTGGACCACGTACGGGACGTTGTTCAGATTGTAGCCGTGCTCTTCGAGGTTGAGCTTCATGTTCTCGAAGCTCTCGATGTTGGCGTCCATCCTCTCCACCTGGGAGTCCGCGACGAATACTATCCCGTCCACGCCCTTGAGGATGAGCTTTCTTGAGGCGTCATAGAATATCTGGCCGGGCACGGTGTAGAGGTGAAAGCGCGTCTTGAAGCCCTTTATATCGCCCAGGGCAAGCGGCAGGAAGTCGAAAAAGAGCGTCCTCTCGGCCTCGGTGGCGAGCGTGATCATCTTGCCCCTGGACTCGGGCCTCGTCTTTTTGAAGATATACTGCAGGTTCGTGGTCTTGCCGCAGAGTCCCGGGCCGTAGTACACGATCTTGCAG
>JACRNN010000062.1 GCA_016234955.1 Deltaproteobacteria bacterium
CAGAGGCAGGTACGAACATTTAATCGATTCCAAGGGAAGGCTGAGCATACCTTCGAGGATAAGGGAGACCCTGAACGAGAGGTATGATTCGCGCCTTGTCATAACCACGTACGACAGCTGCCTCATAGCATATCCTTTCGCGGAGTGGCAGAAACTTGAGGAGAAGGTCTCGGCCCTGCCTGAGTTCAGCAAGGACACCAAGGCATTCCTCAGGTTCTTCTATTCAAGCGCCACCGACTGCGCCATCGACAAACTCGGAAGAATACTCGTCCCCCAGGCGCTCAGGGAGTACGCCAGGCTCGATAAGGACGTGATCCTTATCGGGGCCTTCAGGCACATAGAGATGTGGAGCAAGGCCCTGTGGGAAAAGGCCGAGCAGACGGCCTCCAACGAAGATATCGTGAACACGCTCGAACGCCTGGGTCTCTGAGATGGCGTTCTCGCATATCCCGGTGATGGGCCCCGAGGTGATAAGGTATCTGGACCCCGGGCCCGACGGCATCTACGTGGACGCTACCGTCGGAGGCGGGGGGCACGCCCTGGAGATTCTGAGGGCATGCAAGGGTTGCAGGCTAATAGGCATGGACAGGGACGGCGACGCGCTCAAGGCCGCCTCGGAGAACCTCGGAGGGTTCATGGAGCAGGTGACGCTGGTGAGGGAGAACTTCAGGAACATGAAAGAGGTCTTAAGGGGCCTGGGCGTGGAGCGGGCGGACGGGATAGTGTTCGACCTCGGGGTGTCGTCATACCAGCTCGATGAGGCCGGCCGCGGCTTCAGCTTCCGTTTCGGCTCAAGGCTCGATATGAGGATGGACACGACTCAGGCCGCCACGGCCCGCGACCTTGTAAATACCCTTGAAGTGGACGAGCTGGCGAGGATATTCCGCGAATACGGAGAGGAAAGGGACGCGAAGCGGATAGCGGGGGCCATAGAGAGGGCGCGCAGGGCGGCCCCGATAGAGACTACCGGGGAGCTTGTAAGGATAATACTCGACACGGTGCCGAAAAGATTCCACGCAGGGGCGATCCACCCGGCAACGAAGGTCTTCCAGGCGTTGAGGATCGCCGTCAATGACGAGCTGAATAGCCTCTCCGAGGGGCTTGC
Source organism: Deltaproteobacteria bacterium (assembly GCA_016234955.1). Taxonomy (GTDB): domain Bacteria; phylum Desulfobacterota; class GWC2-55-46; order GWC2-55-46; family GWC2-55-46; genus JACRLF01. Next base: position 1,106 of record JACRNN010000062.1, read on the forward strand.
CGCCGGGGTGGACGCGTTGAGGGCCGGGGGCAGGCTGGCCGTCATCTCGTTCCATTCGCTCGATGACAGGATTGTGAAAAAGACGTTCAGGGAGCTGTCCGTGGGGTGCGTATGCCCCGCGCGCATCCCGATATGCGTCTGCGGCAGAAAACCGGCGCTGGAGATCCTTACGAAAAAGCCCGTGGCCCCGTCCGAAGAAGAGGCGAAAAGGAACCCGAGGGCCAGAAGCGCCAAGCTCAGGGCGGCGGTCAGGATATGACTTGAAGATGCGCGGCAAGCACGGACCCCGCAATCCATGGCTTGCCAAGGGAGAGAACCGCCCCGCGAGCCAGGCAGCGGGGTATCCGAAGAACCTTAGACTCTGACTGGAGGGGCTGCTATGCATACGGTTACGAAAAAGATAGGGATGAATTCGGCCGGGGTGCTCGTGGGCCAGGACATAAGGGTTAGGAGGAACCTGAGGGACATGAGCTTTTTATATTTCTCCGTGCTCGCCTCGGTGGGCATCGTGGCGGTTATCGTCTTCGCGTTCCTGTGGAGCAGGCTGATGGTCGTCAACATCGGCTACGGGATATCGAAGGCGAACGCGGAGCGCGCCGCCCTCATCGAGCAGAACAAGCGGCTGAGAATTGAGTTCATGAAGCTTAAGTCCCCGGAGAGGATAGAGAAGATAGCGTCCGGCGAGCTCGGCCTCGTCCATCCCGGAAGCGGGCAGATAATAACCGTGAAATGAGAAAGAAGAACACAGGGTCGTACCTGAGATACCGCATACTTTTTGTTATCGGGTGCTTCCTCGTACTTTTTGCCGCCGTTTTTTTCAGGGCGTTCCAGCTCCAGGTACTGCACGGCAAGCAGCTTAAGAAGCTGGCGGCAAGGCAGCACAGGAAGGTAACGAACATCCAGTCCAAGAGGGGGGACATCTACGACAGGAACTCAAAGGAGCTGGCCGTAAGCGTGGAGGTGGATTCCGTTTACGTCCAGTCAGGCAGGATAGAGTCTCCGAGGGAGGCGGCTTCCGAGCTGGCGCGGGCGCTGTCCATGGACAGAAAAGAGATGGAAAGGAAGATAAGGTCGGCGGACGGTTTCGCTTGGATTAAAAGGAGGGTAGATCTGACGAAGGAGCAGAGAGAGGCGATAGACGGCATAGAGGGGGCAGGGGTGGTGAAGGAGAGCAGGCGCTACTACCCCAACCGCCAGCTCGCCTCCAACCTGATAGGCTTTACGGGCCTGGATGAGAACGGCCTTGAAGGGGTGGAGCGCCATTACGACGAGATGCTCAAGGGCGAGTCGCGCAAGTTCGTAAGCGACAAGGACGCCAGGGGCGGCACCCTGCTCTTCGAGGATATAGATAAGACCGTGCCCGTCAAGGGCATGGAGGTGGAGCTCGCAATAGACAAGACCATCCAGTACGTGACGGAGAAGGAGCTCAAGAAGGCGGTAGACGGTTCGGGCGCCAAGGGCGGCACGGCCATCGTCATGGACCCGCACACCGGAGAGGTCCTTGCCATGGCGAGCCTGCCGACGTTCGACCCGAATGACACGGCAAACTATTCGCCGAGGCAGTGGAGGAACAGGGCGATAACCGACACCTACGAGCCCGGCTCCATATTCAAGCTCTTTCTGGTATCCGCCGCGCTCGAAGAAAACCTGGTCAAACCGCAGGACTCGGTCTTCTGCGAGAACGGGACCTACAGGGTCGCCGACAGGGTCTTCCACGACCACGAGGGCTACGGCTGGCTTACGGTATCGCAGGTGATAAAGTACTCAAGCAACATCGGCTCCGCAAAGATAGGGGAAAGGCTCGGCAGGGCCCGGCTCTACAGGTACTTGAAGGCCTTCGGGTTCGGCGGCAAGATCGGGGTGGACCTGCCGGGGGAGGTCTCCGGTTCGTTGAGGCGCTACGGGTCGTGGTCCGGCGTCACCCTGGAGACGGTCTCTTTCGGGCAGGGGGTCTCCGCAACGGCGCTCCAGCTCGTCTCCGCCCTCTCATCCATAGCCAACGGCGGGTTCCTCATGAAGCCCTATGTCGTGAAGTCCATAAAGGATTCGAGCGGCAGGGCCGTATCCGAGACAAACCCTGTGGTGGTGAGGAGGGTCATTTCAGAGGATACCGCGAGGAAGCTCACCGATATGCTCGTTATGGTCACGCAGGAGGGGGGTACCGGCGTAAAGGCCGCGATAGAGGACTTCGACGTAGCCGGCAAGACAGGGACCGCGCAGAAGCCGGACTTCAAGCACGGCGGATATGAGAAGGGGGCCTTCGTGGCCTCGTTCTTCGGCTTCGTGCCGGCAAGGGCCCCGAGGCTCGCCATCATAGTCGCGATAGACGAGCCAAAGGGCGAACACTTCGGAGGCGCCGTGGCGGGCCCGGTCTTCAGGGAGATAGCCAGGCAGAGCCTCGGGTATCTCGGGGTCTTCAAGGATAACCCCGGCAACAGCAACAGGCCGGCCGTGCAGCTTGTAAGCGCTAAAAACGGGGTAAAGGCCGCGGCGGAAGCAGACCCCGTGAATAAGCCGGGAGACGAAGAGCCGGTCGACACGGAGAGGCCGATGTCCGTGCCGGACTTCAAGGGCAAGACCATAAGGGCGGTGGTAAGGATGGCGAGGTCCAGGGCGTTTGACGTCGACGTACAGGGCAGCGGCAAGGCCGTCGGGCAAAGACCGGCCCCCGGCCAGAATATCCCTGAAAAAGGCCCTGTCGTGGTCTGGTTCCAGTAGCATTTGAAAGATGCGCTAAGATATGAGAAAATATCAAGTTATCCGCGGACTGCCCTGATGATACGGCCGCCGGGGGGTCCGGCGCGGTCTTCATAAAGCCCCAGGGCGTTAATGCAGGTGTTGCCCATGCTGTTAAGAGAACTCATAGCCCCGCTCCGCTGTAAGGTCGTTGGCGACCCGGACATCGAGGTTGCCTCCATATCCCTTGACTCAAGGGAAGTAGAGAGCGGGACCCTTTTTGCCGCGATGCCAGGCGTCCATGTGGACGGCCGCGCCTTCATCGGGGAGGCCGTTAGGAGGGGGGCCTGCGCCGTCCTTGCCGAAAGGGCCGGGGAGGCAGTCCCCGTCACCCAGGTCATAGTCGAGGACATAAGGGCCGCGCTGGCCGAGGTATCGGCGCGTTTCTACGGATATCCGTCCAGGAGGCTCAAGCTCGTGGGCGTCACCGGGACCAACGGCAAGACGACCACCACGTACCTCATAGAGTCCATATTGAAAGAGGCCGGGTTGACCCCCGGCGTCATCGGCACGATAAACTACCGCTACGGGGGCGGGACATATCCGGCTCCGCATACGACCCCTCAGGCGCCGCAGTTGCAGAGGGTCTTGAAGGAGATGGCCGACAGCGGCGTCACACACTGCGTCATGGAGGTCTCTTCGCACTCCCTTGAGCAAAAGCGCGTCCTCGGGTGCGTCTTCTCGGTTGCGGTATTCACCAACCTGACGCACGAGCACCTCGACTACCACAGGACGATGGATGGGTACTTCGAGTCCAAAAAGACCCTCTTCAGCATGGCGGCCGAGGCTGGCGGCGTCTGCGCGGTGAATATAGACGACGAATGGGGGGCGCTCATCAAAAAGGAGCTCCCCGGCTCGCTGACGTACAGCCTCAAGCATGGGGCCGACATATGCCCGCTTGGATATTCGCTCCTCCCGGGCAATACCGAGGCCGAGGTCTCAACGCCCGCCGGGACGGTGACCGTGGGGTCGCACCTGGTCGGGGAGTACAACCTGCAAAATATCCTGGCCGCCATAAGCGCCGGGTGCGCCCTCGGCCTCGACCCGAAGGCCCAAGCCGCGGGCATAGCCGCGCTTGAGAGGGTGCCCGGAAGGCTTGAGAAGATAGAGGCCTCGGGGAGGAGGTTCAACGCCTACGTCGACTACGCGCACACCGCTGACGCGCTTGAAAGGACGCTCAACGCGCTGAGGAAGGTGACAAAGGGCCGGTTGATAACGGTCTTCGGCTGCGGCGGGAACAGGGACAGGCTCAAGAGGCCGGAGATGGGAGAGGTCTCGGCCAGGCTCTCGGATATCACCATAGTGACCTCCGACAACCCGCGGGACGAGGACCCCCTTGAGATAATAAGGGAGGTCGTCTCCGGCATAAAAGGGGTGAACAAATGCGCGCCCGGCGCACCATCGGCCGGCAAGTGCTATATGGCGATACCGGAGAGGTCTGAGGCGATAAAGAGGGCCGTGGAGACGGCCCGGGACGGAGACACCCTGCTCCTGGCAGGCAAGGGGCACGAGGACTGCCAGATAGTAAAGGGGCAGAGACTCCGCTTCAGCGACTTCGAGGCGCTCGATGCCGCCATCAAGGGGTTCTGTAACGACAGGGCGCTCAATTAGTCTTTCATCCGCCCCCAGGGCGAGGGACTCGATCAGGATGGAATTGACGGTGAACGAAATAGTCAGGGCAACGGGCGGCACACTGCGCGACGGCGAGGCCGCGCCGATGGTCTCCGGCATATCGACCGATTCGAGGCGGGTACGGGAGAGGGAGGCCTTCTTCGCGCTTAAGGGGCCTAACTTCGACGGCCACGGCTTTGTCCGGGACGTCCTGGCCAAAGGGGCCTCATGCGTTGTCGTGGAGAGGGGGTTTACGCCTCCGCCGGACGCCTGCGCCGTAGCGGTCGGGGATACTCTCAAGGCCCTCGGCGACCTCGCCTCTTACTGGAGGGGGCTCCACGATATACCCGTCATCGCCGTGAGCGGGAGCGCAGGGAAGACCACGACCAAGGATATGATAGCCTCCATCCTCTCCGTCAGCAGGCCGGTTTTAAAGACGGCGGGGAACTTCAATAACCTCATAGGACTGCCCCTTACGCTCTTCGGCCTCGACAGAGGCCACAGGGCCGCGGTCCTCGAGCTCGGGATAAGCGAGCCGTTCGAGATGGAGAGGCTCGTCGAGATATGCGCCCCCGGCGCGGGCGTCATAACCAATATCGGCGGCGCGCATCTTAAGACGCTCGGAAGCATCGAGGGGGTGGCAAAGGCGAAGTCAGCCCTCTTTACCAATATAGGCGTTGACGGTACAAGGGTTGTAAACCGTGACGACCAGTGGGTGGCGCGGCTTTCCGCCGGGTTGCGGAACGTCGTAACGTACAGCCTCAAGCACAGGGCCGACGTCATGGTCAAGGGCTGCTCCGTAGATAGGGGGCTCGGGCACGTCGACGCCGTATACCGCGTCAGGGGCGTGGATATGGAGGCACGGATCAACGGCGCGTCCGCCGCCAACGTCATGAACGGCGCCGCCGCGATAGCCTCTACGCTCCATCTGGACGTCTCCGGAGACGAGATAAGGGAGGGGCTCCGGGCGTTCACCCCGGCGTCAGGGCGCATGTCCACGGTAAAGATAGGGGCTCTCACCGTCCTTGACGACACGTATAACGCCAACCCGACGTCCGTGGCGGCTTCTCTTGAGACGCTCTCAACGGCCAAGGGGAGGAAGGTGGCGATACTCGGGGACATGCTCGAGCTTGGAGATGCCTCCGGCCCTGAACACAGGAAGATAGGCAGGCTTGCCGGCTCCCTCGGCGCCGACGCGATAGTGGCCATAGGGGAGTGGTCAAGGGCGATCTGCGATGGCGCCGTGGAGGCCGGGTTGAAGTCGGTACATGCCTTCAAGGATAAGAGGGAGGCGATAGAGGGGATAGAGGGGCTTTTGAGGGAAGGGGACACGGTCCTTGTGAAAGGCTCAAGGGGGATGCGCCTTGAGGAGGTGGTCGACGCCATCAGGGCCTCCTGGGACGCGGCCGACGGGAGATCAGGGGGTCCGCGGGCCGACGCCGTAAAGACCGTTGCCAAGAGCTAACAACCGGGGGTTTTCAGTATGCTCCATTATTTTTTATATCCGCTGGCGAAGCACCACACGATATTCAACGTATTTCAGTACATAACCTTCAGGACTATATATGCGGTCGTGACGGCGCTGCTGTTGAGCTTTATCGCCGGGCCGTATCTGATAAATAAATTGAAGTCCCTCAACGTAGGCGAGGTCGTGAGGACCGACGGCCCGCAGTCCCACCTGAGCAAGCAGGGCACGCCCACGATGGGCGGGGCGATAATACTCCTTGTGGTCATCGTCTCGGTGCTCGTCTGGGGCAACATAACCAATTCGTACCTGTGGATTCTGGTCTTTGTCACCCTCGGCATGGGGGCGATAGGCTTCGCGGACGATTACAGCAAGGTCGTGCGTAAGAAAAAGGGCGGCATGCGGCCCGCCGTGAAGTTCGGCTGCCAGGTGGCGGTGGCGCTCGTGGCCGCGCTCCTGCTCTATTATTCGGGCTTCAATACGGTGGTGACCATACCGTTTTTCAAGGAAGTGCAGATGGACATGAGGTGGCTCTACGTGCCGTTTACCGTCTTTGTCATCGTGGGGACGTCCAACGCCGTAAACCTGACCGACGGGCTCGACGGGCTCGCCATAGGCCCGATGACCATAGCCGCCGCCACGTATATGCTCCTGGCGTATCTGGCGGGCAACGTGAAGATAGCGAGCTACCTCCACATAATGTATGTCCCGCGGGCCGGGGAGCTTGCGGTCTTCGCAGGGGCCATGGTCGGGGCGAGCCTCGGTTTCCTCTGGTTCAACACGTACCCGGCCCAGGTATTCATGGGCGACGTGGGCTCGCTCTCGCTCGGGGGGGCGCTCGGCTCGCTGGCCGTCATAACCAAGAACGAAGTCCTCCTTCTCGTCATCGGAGGCATATTCGTCGTGGAGGCGCTCTCCGTGATATTCCAGGTGGGCTCCTACAAGCTTACCGGCAAGAGGGTATTCGCCATGGCGCCCATCCACCACCATTACGAGATAAAGGGATGGCCGGAGCCGAAGATAATAGTGAGGTTCTGGATAATAGCCATCATACTGGCGCTCGTCGCCATAAGCACGCTCAAGATAAGATGAGGGTCGAAGCGGCCGTGGATAGGGTCAAACAGGGTGGATGCCTTAAAAAGGCGGCGCAGGCCCTTGCCGGCAAGAGGGCGCTCGTCGTCGGCCTGGCCTCCACCGGCATAGCCGCCGCGAGGTTCCTTAAAAAATGCGGCGCCGTTGTGACGGCCTCGGACGCAAAGCAGTTATCCGAGCTTAACGGGGCCGGGGATCTTATAGATATTGGCGTTACGGTCGAGGCGGGGGCGGATGAGCCGGCCGGAGCGCAGGGGGCGCGGATGATAGTGGTGAGCCCCGGCGTGCCGTATGACCTGCCATTTCTTGAGCGCGCGCGCTCTCGCGGCGCGGAGGTCATAAGCGAGGTCGAACTCGCGTACCGCTTCATGGACGCGCCGGTAGTGGCGATAGCCGGGACCAACGGCAAGACGACCACCACCGCGCTCCTGGGCAGGGCGCTTGAGGATGCGGGAAGGAAGGTATTTGTCGGGGGCAACATCGGGACCCCGGCCATAGAGTACGTCGAGGGCGGAGGGGGGGCTTCGGTCTGCGTCCTTGAGATAAGCTCCTTTCACCTCGAGACGACGGCGGGCTTCAACCCGCACATCGGGGTGCTCCTCAATATAACGGAGGACCACCTCGACAGGTACAGGGACTTCGGACACTACGCGCAGACCAAGTTCAGGCTCTTTGAGAACCAGGGCCCCCGGGACTACGCCGTGGTCAACATGAACGACCCCGTGATAGCCGGACGGGCAAAGGCCGGGCTTGGGCTTGGCAGGGTGGTCCCCTTTACCGTATCGGGCAGGCTCAAGAATGGTCTGTACCTCGACGGGGATTCGATAGTCTACGTTAGGGAAGGAGTTAGGGAGGTCTACGGCCCCGTAAGCGGTTTCGGATTGAAGGGGCTGCACAACATGGAGAACATCATGGCCGTAGTGGCCGCGGCGCGTCTCATGGGAGTAGGAAGGGAGAGCCTGCTTGGCACGCTTAAGCGGTTCAAGGGGTTGAGTCACAGGATGGAGGCGGTGAGGGAGCTTGACGGGGTCGTCTACGTGGACGATTCCAAGGGGACCAACATCGGCGCGCTAATGATGGCCCTCAGGGGCGTGAAGGGCCCGGTCGTACTGATAGCCGGGGGCAGGGACAAGGGGGGCGATTACGGCGTATTGAAAGACCTCGTAAAGGAAAAGGTCAGGCTTATGGTCCTTATAGGCGAGGCGCGATTGAAGATGGAGCGGGCCCTCGGGCCCTATACCGGGACGGTGAAGGCGGACACCCTTGAAGAGGCCGTCAGGGCGGCGCGCGACGCGGCGCGCAAGGGAGATACAGTGCTCCTCTGCCCCGCGTGCTCCAGCTTCGACATGTTCAAGAGCTACAAGGAGCGCGGCGAGCGCTTCAGGGCATGCGTGGAGGCCCTTTGATAAGGCTTAAGGACATAGACAGGCTTTTGATAGTCTCCACCCTGCTGCTCGTGGCGACAGGGGTCGTGATGGTCTGGTCAACGAGCTACATATTCGCGATGAAGAGGTACGGGGACGAGTACTTCTTCGTAAAGAAGCACCTTACGTTCGCCGTCGGCGGGATTATCCTCTTCATTATAGCGGCGCGCATCCCGTATACGATGTACCGCAAGATGGTATACCCGATACTGTTCCTCGCCGCCGCGTTCCTCGTCTGCATATACGTACCGAGGCTCGGTTTTTCGGCCGGGGGGGCGCGCAGGTGGGTAAGGCTCGGCCCCGTGGCGTTCCAGCCCTCGGAGCCGGCAAAGCTCGCGGTGGTAGTCTTTCTCGCGTATTCGCTCGCGGCAAAGGCCGATAAGATAAAGACGTTCGCGATAGGTTTTCTGCCCAATGTGCTCATACCGGGCGTGATAATAGGGCTGATACTGCTCGAGCCGGACCTCGGCACGGCGGTGACCCTGGCATTGATAGTCGGCCTCATGGTCTTCATAGGGGGGGTGAGGTTCAGGTACCTGCTCGCCCTCGGGGCGGCCGCCCTGCCGCTCATATACGTAGTAATACACAACTTCGGCTACATGATGGACAGGATAACGGTCTTTCTCGACCCGTGGAAAGACCCGGAGGGCAAGGGCTTCCAGATGGTGCAGTCCTTCCTGGCCGTCGGCTCAGGGGGCATACACGGGGTCGGGCTCGGGGAGGGTAAGCAGAAGCTCTTCTACCTGCCGGAGGCGCATACCGATTTCATATTCTCGGTCATCGGCGAAGAGCTCGGGCTGATAGGGATAGGGTTCGTGATATTTTTCTACCTGGTCTTCCTCTACTGCGGGGTCAAAATAGCCCTCAAGGCCAGGGACCTCTACGGCACGTACCTGGCGCTCGGCCTGACCTTCATGGTCGTGCTCCAGGCCGCCGTGAACATGGCGGTGGTGCTCGGGCTCCTGCCCCCCAAGGGGCTCCCCCTGCCGTTCATAAGCTACGGGGGGACTTCCCTTGCCGTCAACTTGATAGCCGTGGGCATAATGCTCAATATATGCATCAAGGAAAACGAGGCGTAGGCCTTTTGAGGGGGGCATTGAGAATGAAACCGGGGCGTCCCGTATCGACGGGGGCGGGCAAGAGGGACGAGTCTTGAACATGCGCAGCGAGCGCGAGGCCGCGGGGAGCTTCAAGCTTATTTTCGCGGGGGGAGGCACCGGCGGGCATCTGTTCCCGGCGCTCGCCCTTGCACAGGAGTTCAAGAGGATAGACCCCGGCGTCGAGGTGGTTTTCATAGGGGGCAGGGGGGGGCTTGAGGAGAAGATAGTGCCCGGATACGGCTACCCGCTCAAGCTCCTGAACGTCGAGGGCATAAAGAGACGGAGCGGGATGCAGCGCCTGAGGGCGCTCGGCAAGGCCTTCAAAGCGACGGTCGAGGCCGTCGGCATACTGCGCTCCATAAAGCCCGACGGCGTCATCGGGAGCGGGAGCTATTCTTCCGCCCCGGTCGTCACGGCGGCGAAGCTGTTAGGGATAAGGACGGCCATACTGGAGCAGAACGCGCTCCCGGGGCTTACTAACCGGGTCCTGGGAAAGCTGGTCGACAGGATATACATATCATTCGAGGAGGCAAGGGGGTACTTCCCCGGCGGCAGGACGGTGCTCTCAGGGAACCCGATAAGGAGGGAGATACTGGAGAGCCGGGGGGAGTTGGAGGAGGAAGAGGCGGCCGGGGCTGAGAAGTTCTCGATACTCGTCTTCGGGGGGAGCCAGGGCGCAACGGCGATCAACGCGGCCTTCCTCGACTCTACCGAGTACCTGACGGATATATGGAACTCCTTGCGGGTGGTGCACCAGACCGGGGAAGAGGGGTTCGAGGGAGTAAAGGCGGCCTACAAGAGAAAGGGGCTCAAGGTGGAGCTCTACAGGTTCATAGACGACATGGGCGGGGCCTACAGGTCGGCGGACCTCGCGGTGTGCAGGGCCGGGGCCACTTCCATAGCGGAGATGACCGCCATGGGGCTGCCCTCCATACTCATCCCGTATCCGTTCGCCTCCGACGACCACCAGACGGTGAACGCGCGGTGTCTCGCGGACAAGGGCGCGGCCGTCATGATACGCCAGGACAACCTCACCGGCAGCGCCCTGGCGGGCGCGCTGAGGAAATTGTATAAAGACCGGAAGGAGTTCAAGGCGATGGGCGCGGCGGCAAAGGCGTTCGGCAAGCCTGGGGCCGCGGAGATGATAGCGGGGAATTTCCTGAAGGCGCTCAAGAAGAAGTAGCTCAAGAAGTAGCTCAACGTAACTCGAAGGGGCGTGTAAATGTACAGAGGAAGGATAAAGAAGATACACTTCATCGGCATCGGCGGGAGCGGCATGAACGGCATAGCCGAGGTGCTCCTGAACATGGGGTATAAAGTCACCGGCTCCGACCTCAACGACACCGACGTCACGAGGAGGCTCAAGGGCCTCGGCGCCGTCGTCTACACGGGCCACAGGGCTGAGAACGTCAGGGGCGCCGACTGCGTCGTGTACTCTTCGGCCGTCAGGAAGGACAACCCCGAGATAGTGGAGGCGGCATCGAGGCAGACGCCGATTATACCGAGGGCCGAGATGCTCGCCGAGCTTATGCGCCTGAAGTACGGGATAGCGATAGCCGGCACGCACGGCAAGACAACGACCACCTCGATGGTCTCCATGATACTGGGCTCGGCGAACATGGACCCGACCATCGTTACCGGGGGCAAGCTCAACATGCTCGGCGCCAACGCCAGGCTCGGCGGCGGGGACTTCCTCGTGGCCGAGGCGGACGAGAGCGACGGGAGCTTCCTGAAGCTCTCCCCCACCGTGGCCGTGGTCACGAACATAGACAGGGAGCACATGGACCATTACCGCGACATGGAGGAGGTCAAGGGGGCGTATCTCGACTTCATGAACAAGGTCCCTTTCTACGGGTGCGCCGTCATATGCCTCGACCATCCGGTCATCCAGGGCCTCATACCGAAGATAACGAGGAGGTTCAAGTCATACGGACTTACGGCCCAGGCCGACATCCACGCAAAGGACATAAGGCACAGGGGCATGCAGACCACATTCGAGGTATGGCACGACAGGGAGGACCTCGGCTCCATCACGTTGAACATGCCGGGCGAGTACAACGTCTATAACGCCCTTGCCGCCGCGGCGGTGGCGAGGGAGCTCGACATAGGGTTCGAGTCCATCAAGGCCGGGCTTGAGGGGTTTACCGGGGTGGAGAGGAGGTTCCATGTAAGGGGCTCCGCCGGGGGCGTCACCGTCGTGGACGACTACGGCCACCACCCCGAGGAGATAAAGGCGGTCTTGAGGGCCGCGAAGAAGGGCTTTGACAGCAGGGTCGTCGTGGTCTTCCAGCCGCACAGGTACTCAAGGACAAAGGACCTCTTCGAGGAATTCCTCTCCTCATTCAATGACGCCGAGAAGCTCATCCTCACCGGCATATACCCGGCCGGGGAGGAGAAGATGGAGGGTGTCTCCGGCAAGGCGTTGTACGAAGGCATAAAGGGCCACGGACACAAGGACGTGGCGTTTGTAGAGGATCTGTCCGGGGTGCCCGCGTACCTCGAGGGCGCCGTAAGCCCGGGGGACATGGTCATAACGCTCGGGGCCGGGGACGTCTGGAAGGCCGGGGTCGCTTTTCTGGAGCTTCAAGAGAAAGGCCGGGAGGCTCAAGGCCGGGAGAGATAAAGTGATGGCGCAGTACTCGCTTTTTTTCATACAGCGTTTCAAGGGCAAGGTCATCTTCAACGTGCCGATGAGCGGGTACACCTCGCTAAGAATAGGCGGGTGCGCCGACGTGATGGCATTTCCGCAGGACGAGGGGGACCTGAAAGACCTCCTGGTGTTCGCGGAGACGAAGAACTTCCCGTATTACGTCCTCGGGGCCGGTACAAACCTCCTTGTGCGCGACGGCGGGATAAGGGGGATAGTCATAAACATGGCCGACGGCTTCAAGGACATCGCCTGGCAGGAAGAGGACAAGGCCGTGGTCGGGGCCGGGGTGAGGCTTGCCGAGGCGCTCGCGCAGTGCAGGGAGAGGGGCATGGGCGGGATCGAGTTCGCCGCGAACATCCCGGGCACGGTCGGCGGGGCGGTGGCCATGAACGCGGGCGCTTACGGCTCGGAGATGAAGGACGTGGTCGAAGGGGTCGAGGTTATCGGCAGGAAGGGGCACAAGGGCTTCATACCTAAGAGCGAGCTAAACTTCTCCTACAGGAGGGCCGAGGTGCCCAGGGGGGCGGTCATAGCCCGCGTGCACATGAGGTTCGAGAAAAAGAGCGTCGATGAAGTCGCCGAAAGGATAAGGGCCATGAGGGAGAAGAGAAAGGCGACGGCCGCCATAACCCTGCCGAACGCAGGCTCGGTCTTTAAAAACCCGGAAGGGCATATCGCCGGGAGGCTCATAGAAGAGGCCGGATTGAAGGGCGAAAGGTCCGGGGACGCGCAGGTGTCCGAGGCGCACGCCAACTATATCGTCAACCTCGGCAACGCCAGGGCCAAGGACGTCCTTGCGCTGATGGCGCTGGTGAGGGACAGGGTATACGGCACAAGGGGGATAGTCCTTGAGCCGGAGATAAAGGTCGTGGGCGAGGATTAGGGACTCAGGATGCGTAGCGTAATAAGAGGGCTTAAAGGCAAGAGGATAGGCGTTCTCATGGGCGGGCTCTCCGAGGAGAGGGAGATATCGTTCCTGACGGGCCGGGCCATATTAAAGGCCCTGAAGCGGAAGGGATATGACGCCGTGGGGATAGACGCGGGGAGGGACATCGCCTCGGTGCTCGTAAAAAAGCGCATAGACGTGGCGTTCCTCGCGCTCCACGGCAGATACGGGGAGGACGGCTGCGTGCAGGGGATGCTCGAGGTGATGGGGATACCGTATACGGGCTCAGGGGTGCGCGCCTCAAGCGTGGCGATCGACAAGATATCCGCGAAGAAGGTCTTTCTCTACCACGGGATATCCACCGCGGGGTTTGAGGTCGCGGATAAAGACGGCCTCTCTAAAATAAAATTAAAGCCCCCGGTGGTCGTCAAGCCGGCCACCCAGGGCTCCGCCATAGGGGTAAGCATAGTCAGGAAGAGGGCGGACCTGCCGGGGGCTGTCAGAAAGGCCCTGAGGTTCGGCGGCGCGGCGCTCGTCGAGGAGTTTATCGAAGGCAGGGAGCTTACGGTATCGATACTGAACGGCAGGGCCCTGCCTGTCATAGAGATACGGCCGAAGGACGGCTTTTACGACTACAGGGCGAAGTACACGAAGGGGATGACCGAGTACCTGGTGCCTGCGCCCCTTGAAAAGCCGGTTCAGAAGAGGGTGGTTGAGGAAGCCCTCAACGCGTACAGGGCGCTTGGGTGCGGCGGAGGGGCACGGGTGGACCTCATGCTCGGCAAAGGGGACGTCCCCTACGTGCTCGAGGTAAATACCATACCGGGGATGACGGAGCTGAGCCTCTTCCCCAAGGCCGCGGCCCATGCGGGGATGACCTACGAGGACGTGGCCGAGGAGATGCTCAGGGGGGCCGGGCTTGACAAGGATTAGGACGCGGCGTTCTGATATCCGAGGATCGAAGAGATGAAGGTGCGGCCGGCGCGCGGAAAAAACAAGAGGTTAAAGGAGCCCTTTCTCAGGAGGGCGCGAAGATTCGCGTGGAGGGCCGCGTGGATATCGCTGATAGCTATCGCCGTCCCCGCCGCGATATACGGCGGCATATGGGCCAATAAGAAGCTCAGGACGACGCCGTACCTCGCTATAAAGACCATCAACGTGAGCGGCGCCGCGAGGGTCGGCAGGGACGAGGCCGTGGAGCTCTCCGGGCTCAAAGAGGGGCAGAACATCCTCTCTTTCAAGGCAGGGCGGGTAATAGACTCCATAAAGACAAACCCGTGGGTAGAGTCCGTAGAGGTCAGGAGAAGGTACCTGACCTCGGTCGACATAGAGATAAAAGAGAGGGTGCCGGCCGTCCTTGTCATGCTCGACTCCATGTACCTGGCCGATGCCTCGGGGGCGATATTCAAGAAGTTCTCGCATGAAGACGACGTGGACCTGCCGGTGGTGACCGGCCTGAGCATGGATGCCCCCGGCAACGGCGCCTCGCCTGAGGAGCTGCCCCTAAGGGAGCTATTGAGGGTGCTGGGCAACAGGAGCGGCTTTAACATTGCGGAGGTATCGGAGATACACCTCGACCCCGCGTTCGGGTTCAGCGTCTATACGCTTGCGGGCGGGGTGAGGCTCGACCTCGGCAACGGCAACTTCGAGGAGAAGTTCTCATCCTTTGACAGGATAGTAAAGCTGCGCGGCGGGGACTTGACCGGCGTGGCGACTATGGACCTGAACAACAGCCGCGAGGTAGTCCTGGGCTTTACAACAAATGTTGAGAAGGAAGGTGGTGAGGGCAATGGCAAAAAAGGATGACATCATCGTCGGGCTCGACATAGGCACCACGAAGATCTGCGCCATAGTCGGGGAGAACAAGAAGGACGGCGTTGAGATTATCGGCATAGGGACGCACCCATCAAGGGGGCTGCGCAAAGGGGTCGTGGTCAACATAGAGAGCACGGTCGAATCCATAAAGAAGGCGGTGGAAGAGGCCGAGCTTATGGCCGGCTGCGAGATAAACAAGGTCTACTGCGGGATAGCCGGGGGGCACATAAGGGCGTTTAACAGCCACGGCGTCATAGCCATAAAGAACAGGGAGATAAACCAGGCCGACATTGACAGGGTGATAGAGGCCGCGCAGGCCGTCGTTATCCCCCCCGACAGGGAGGTTATACACGTAATACCCCAGGAATACATAGTGGACGACCAGGAGGGGATACAGGAGCCCCTCGGCATGATAGGCATAAGGCTTGAGGTCAAGGTGCATATAGTCACCGCCGCCGTGACCTCGGCCCAGAACATAATCAAGTGCGCGAACAAGGCCGGCCTTGACGTGGCCGACATAGTGCTCCAGCAGATAGCGAGCAGCGAGGCGGTGCTCAACCAGGACGAAAAGGAGATAGGCGTGGTCCTCGTGGACATAGGCGGGGGCACCACGGACATCGCCCTCTACCACAACGGGACGATAAAATACACCACGGTCATCTCCCTCGGCGGCAACCAGGTCACGGGCGACATAGCCGTGGGCCTGAGGACCCCGACCGGGGAGGCCGAGAAGATAAAGAAGGAGTACGGGTGCGCTATGACCGCCATGGTCTCCAAGGACGACACCATCGAGGTGCAGAGC
>JACRNN010000128.1 GCA_016234955.1 Deltaproteobacteria bacterium
ACTGACTACCGGAACACCTCGACCTCGAATGCTAATTTCGGTCCCCACGGCTCGCAGATAGCAACCCCGGCGTTGAACTTCTACGCCGGGGTCTCGGACAGCGGCGACAGGTCCATATTGCTGGATTATTACTTCACCGGCACGCTCCCGACCGCGAACAGGTCTTTTAACGCGCCTACGAGCACGACCGAGTTCCAGAACCGCTTCAGGCTCTGCTTCAACTGCCATGACTGGAACACGTTTTACGGCAACAACAACAATACGAACTTTTACAATAGCGGCGGGATGGGGGCGCCGAGCAACCTCCACGCCTTTCATCTGAATGGCGCGGGAAGCGGCATGATGTGGAACGCGACTTACGAGGCGTGCATGGTCTGCCACTACAATATCCACAGCAACGTCCAGGCCACGAACACCGATTACGCCGGCGGAGGAAGCCTCCCGCCTGACGGAGACACCCACCTGATAAACTTCGCGCCCAACGTGGTTACACCCCTCACTTATGCAAAACCGGCATGGTACTACTCAAGCGGGCAGATGAACTGCAACCTCAGGTGCCATGGCGTAAATATGAACTACTCCTATAGCTGCACCCACACGCTTACCCGTTCCGACGGGGTGAGCGATACTTCCGATACGTGCAACGATTAACAGGGCACGGAAAAACCCGATCCGCCGTCTTTGCGAGACCTTCCCTCCTATGGCGGGTTCAGGTTTGCAACCTGAACCCTGAATTTCGATCTGGCAGCCACGAATCATTCGGGTTCAATCTGCAAGATTGAACCCGCCAGAATCCTTCCGGCGAATCGTTGGGTTGAAAAACGCAACCCAACAGCAGGGTAGGGTGGGCTGTGCCCACCATGTACAGGAGTAAGTAGCGGATATTTTGGTGGGCGGAGCCCACCCTACTATACTTCTTCCGCAACCTGCTAAAAGAACATCAACCCAGCCCTTGAGACCCCGTAGAACTTCCGTGTCCAGACAACCCTTGCCCTTTTTTCCTGCTCTATCTCCGGCATCATGACGCTTACGTCCTCGTCGGCATCGAACGGGAGATGGCCCTTCGTCCTTATCCCCATCCCGGTATCCGACATATCCGTCGTCTTCACCTGCACCCTCACCTCTCCGCGCGACAGGTCGCAGTTCCTGAGCGAGGCCATCCTCTTTCCATCCCTTCTCTCGCGTTCGTTCCGGGCAAAGCCGCAGTAAGGGCAGGGCATCCTTGGCTGTCTTGCCGCCGTATAATAGACGTTCTTACACCTGTGACAGTGCAACTCCTTCACGTAAAACCTCCAAATGGCTACAATATTAATATTTTATTTATGGCGTAACCTTGCGCCACATGTTTTTGCTCTTTACTTAAATAATTGTTTAATACAACAAGAATATAAGTCTTGTCAACTAATAAAAACGTAAATGCGCGCCGTAAAAAATATATCGCCGCGGCCTGTGCCTTGAAGCCGTCCGCGATCCCAGGCCGCGGGCCTCGCGGTCGCCATGCATCTTCAAAGGGGGATAATGAGCCTTGACTTTCCGTCGCTCTTTTGATAATGCTTATCGAAGTGAAGATAAGACTCGACGCGGTTAAACGAAGATACGTCCTGGCCGCCTGCATATTGGCGATAGCCGCCCTTGCGGTATTCGGAGACAAGGGGCTGCTCGACCTCTACAGGTTGAGGAAGGAGCGGGATGGCATCCTGAGCCACAACGCCGATATCTCCGGGGAGAACGCCTCTCTGGAGAAGGACATACGGCTTCTCAAGACCGACAGGCGCTACATCAAGAACATAGCCCGGAAAGAGCTCGGCATGATAGGAAAAAACGAAGTGGTATACAGGTTCGAAGAGCGCGCGCAGTAAGGCCCCCTGGTTTTAAGAACGCTCAAAGGCAATATGGAAATCAAGAAGACCCTCAAGGTAGCCGGCATACAGATCTCCGGTTCCAACTCTCTGGATAAAAACCTGCACAAGGCCGGCAATCTCATCGAGCTTGCGGCGGACCAGGGCGCGCGGATAATCACCCTGCCCCAGCTCTTCAACGTCCACTGGTTCCCGTCCGGGATAGACAACAGGAACTTCTCCCTGGCCGAGAGAGAGGACGGCGCCACTATAACGCATCTGCGGGGGCTTGCGGCCAGGAAGTCAGCCGTGATAGTAGCCCCCATATTCGAGGAAGACAACGGGAGTTATTTCAACACCGCGTTCGTGATAGGGACCGACGGCGTGATAATCGGCAAGTACAGGAAGGTCCACGTCCCGCAGATACCGCTCTGGGAGGAGCGGGCGTACTTCAAGCCGGGCGACCTCGGTTTCCCCGTGTTCAAGACCCCTTTCGCCGCTATCGGGGTGCAGATCTGCTGGGACATATTCTTCCCCGAGGGCTTCAGGATACTCGCGCTCAAGGGCGCGCAGGTCGTCCTTGCCCCGACCGCCTCGGCATACGAACACTCGCACAAGAAATGGGAGCGCGCGATAAGGGCCGCGGCGCACGCCAACGGCATATACATAATGAGGGTGAACAGGGTCGGCGTGGAGGACAAGCAGGAGTTCTACGGCAAGAGCTTCTGCGCCGGGCCGGACGGCGAGTTCGTGGAAAAGCCGAGCGGACCGTCCGAGGGGGTAGTCTTAGCCGACATGTACCTGACGGCCATCGGCACGGTAAGGAACGAATGGGTCTTTTTAAAGGATAGAAGGCCCGAGGTCTACGCGGAGATCGTAGAGGGCAAGGGATGAGGGCCGCGGTCACGGAGATCGTGAGGTCGGCCCTGGGAAAAGCCGTCAGGGAAGGCGCGTTAAAGGCCGGAAGTCTCCCCGACATCATCATAGAGAGGCCTAAAAAAGAGGGTTTCGGGGACTTCTCCACCAACGCGGCGATGCTCCTTGCGCCCCTTGAGAAAAAGGCGCCCAGGGATATAGCCGCCGTCATAGCCGCCAGGATAGCCGAAGACCCGCTTGTGGAGAAGTGCGAGGTGGCCGGCCCCGGCTTCATAAACATCTTCCTCAAGAACAGCTTCCACATCTCCATGCTCGGCTCTATACTTAAAAAGGCGGAGCGCTTCGGCACGACGGACGCGGGGCGGGGCCGGCGCGTGCAGATAGAGTTCGTAAGCGCCAACCCCACGGGCCCGCTCCACATAGGCCACGGCAGGGGCGCGGCGGTCGGGGACTCGCTCGCCAACATATTGAAGGCCGCCGGGTTTGATGTCACCAGGGAGTACTACATAAACGACGCGGGCAGGCAGGTCTATACGCTCGGGGAGTCGGTCAGGCTCCGTATGAAGGAGATTGAAACCGGAGAACCCGTAGAGTTCCCGGCGGATTTTTATAAAGGCGAATACGTAAAGGAGATAGCGCGGGATTATCTCGATAAATACAATGCGCCGGGCCGGGCCGGGGCAACCCCGACGTTCCAGGAGTTCGCCTGCACAGCCATGCTCGAACGGATAAGGAAGGACCTCAAGGACTTCCGCATAGAGTTCGACGTCTGGTACAGCGAACGGAGCCTCGATGAAAAAGGGCTTGTCGACGGCACCATCGAGGAGCTTCGTAAGAGAGGCTATATATACGAGTCCGAAGGCGCGCTCTGGTTCAGGAGCACGGAGTTCGGGGACGACAAGGACAGGGTGCTAATAAAGGCCGACGGGGAGAGGACCTACTTCGCCTCCGACATCGCCTACCACAGGGAGAAGGTCAAAAAGGGGTTCGCAACGCTCGTCAACGTCTGGGGGGCCGACCACCACGGCTACGAGGGGCGGATAAGGGCTCTGCTTAAGGCCCTCGGCCACGACGACGGCGCGCTCAGGATAATATTCATCCAGCTCGTGGCGCTCCTGCGCAACGGCGTGCCCGTGCCCATGGGCAAGCGGGAGGGCGAGTTCGTGACGCTCCGGCAGGTGATGGACGAGGTGGGAGTGGACGCGTGCAGGTTCTTTTTCCTGATGAGGAGGTCGGACGCGCACCTGGACTTCGATTTGGAGCTCGCCAAGAGCCAGGCCCCGGAAAACCCGGTGTACTACGTCCAGTACTGCCACGCCCGCATCAACTCCATAATATCATTCGCCGCTGACAAGGGCGTTAAAATCCCGGAGGAGTTCGACCCCAGGCTCCTTGAGCGGCTGGATCAGAAGGAAGAAACCGGAATAATAAAACACCTCGGCTCATTCGAGGAGGTCGTTGAGCGGGCCGCCATCAACATGGAGCCGCACAGGGTCGCGTTCTACCTGACGGAGCTTGCCGGACTCTTCCACCCGTACTACAACAGGAACAGGGTGGTGACGGACGACGCGGAGCTGACGCTCGCGAGGCTCCTCTTATGCAAGGCCGTGAGCACGGTGGCGGCCAACGGGCTCAGGCTCCTCGGGGTGTCGGCCCCGGAGAAGATGTGAGGTTTGGATTTTTTATCTTTATAGTGTTGACATCGCAGGAAAGTCTTTGATATACTAATTGGATACTCTATTGCGGGGTGGAGCAGTCCGGTAGCTCGTCGGGCTCATAACCCGAAGGTCGCAGGTTCAAATCCTGTCCCCGCTACCAAATTGAAAAAGGCGGGGCGATTTTTAATGCCCTGCCTTTTTCAATTTCGTAAACGGCAGGATTTGAAGGCAACCGAAGGCCGAGCGAAGAGCGAGGAAGAAGCGAGCCGGGAGGCGAGCTGAAAGTGAGGTTGCACGGCCAGAGCGAGTGAGCGGGAGCGGACGAGCGCGGCCAAATCCTGTCCCCGCTACCAGATTTAAAAAGTGGCTTGAGAGTTCTCTCTCAAGCCACTTTCTTAATTCCGGGGCGGGATTTGAAAGCAGCCGGCCTTCTCACGGCAGCCTGCTATACCGCATCCTGGGCCTGCCTCAAGATATGGACGCCGCCGGCAATGGGGTCTATCCTGTGGAAATTGGCGACCTTCTCCACAAGGGCGACTGTCAGCACCGTCCCCTTTGTCACCAGCAGCCTGCCCTTTGACGTAACGAGGTTTTCAACAAGGACCATGCCGGGCTTTATCTCGCTTATCGGCAAAATGGATACGGAATGTATGAACCGTCCATGCGCGGGGGATGATTGGACGGCGCCGTCGTCTTTCCAGTCCTTTATGAATCCGGCGAATACGTCGATGACCTCCGGGTCGAAACCCTTCGAGCGTTCGGCGTTCAGGCAATCGATTGCCTCGCCCAGGGTCCTTCTTCTATTCCCGAACCTCAACCTGTCGTAGAGTTTGCATACGGCTATGATCTTGGAGCCTATATGTATCTCGTCCTTTCTAAGTCCGTCCGGATACCCCGTGCCGTCGTATCTTTCCGTGTGGCTCCGGATTATGATGCCCACCTGCCTCAACGTGTCTATGGATGAGAGGAGGTCCTGCGAGAGGACGGGATTGTGCCTCAAAAGAGACTTCTCGTCATCATCGAGGAGTGTCTCGTCCTTGTCTATGATATCCCTCGGTACGCCGATGAGGCCTATGTTGTGCAGGAGCGCGGCGGACTCTATCAGGTCCACGTCCGCCGCATCGAAGCCGAACTTCAAGACAACCCCCCTTGCCATAGCCGCTACGCGCTTGCTGTGCCCTCCGACATTCTCGTCGTAAATCTCCATCAGGTCGGAGAAGAGCCTCACAAATGCGAAGAAATTATCCCTGATCTTCCTTGTCTTCTCCGCCACCTTCGCCTCGAGGCCGCGGTTGAGCTCGCTAAGCTGCGCGTTCTGCCTCGCCGTAAGCTCGTGAAGCGTCCTGTTCTCCTGTACGATCCTGTAGAGGTTCACCGCGTCCCTGACCGCGGCCTTCAATTCATCGTCATTCCAGGGCTTGGTGATGTACCTGTACACCTCCCCCTTGTTTATGGCGCCCATGACGGCCTTTAAGTCCGCGTACCCCGTGAGCATGAACCTTACGGTATCCGGGGAGACCGCCTTTACCTTTGAAAGGAACTCCACCCCTTCCATACCCGGCATCCGATGGTCCGAGACGACAAGGGCCACCCTGTTGCCTTTTGCAAGCTCAAGGCCCTCAGGCCCGCTCCCGGCGGTAAGTATGTTGTAGCCTTCCATTCTGAAAACCCTCATAAAGGCGTTCAGGATGTTTCTCTCGTCGTCTACGAACAGTACGGTTTCCATAATACGGCCTCCAGATACTCTTTATTGAAGCTCCCCGCGGCTTTTCCGCGGGGAATCTTCGATATGTAAGGAAACAATTTCTATTCGCTCGCTTGACCCCAAAGCCAAGCCGCGGGCCTCGCGCTCGCTATGCATATTCAACGGGTCGCCGCGGCTCCGCTTGCGGCGGGCAGCCGTATGGTGAACGTCGTGCCTTGGCCGGCCTTGCTGCGGACTTCTATGTCGCCTTTATGCTCCTTTACGATCCCGTAGGCTATGGACAGGCCGAGCCCCGTGCCTTTGCCGACCTCTTTGGTGGTAAAAAACGGGTCGAATATCCTTTTCATCACGTCCTCGGTCATACCTGTCCCGTTGTCCTGGATCTCCACGACAGCGTAATCGTCCTTTGAACAGGTCCTTATCCAGACAGTGCCCTTTTCGGGCATGGCCTGCACGGCGTTTATTATGATGTTCAAAAAGACCTGCGTCAGCTGCTGGGGCCTGCATTCCACAAGGGGAACCTGCCCGAAGTTCGTCTCCACCACGGCCTTGTATTTGATCTCGTGCCAGCTCAATCTGCCGGCGTTCTCAAGGCACTGGTGGATGTCGTAAGTCTCCATCTTCTCGTTCCCGGCGTGAGAAAATTCCTTGAGCCCGCTTACAATGTTTTTTATCCTTGCCATGCCGTCCTTGGATTCTTCGGTTAGAAGCGCTATGTCCTCTATTATAAACGCGATATTTATACTTTTCTGATAGTCCGATATTTTCCGCCAACAAGCCAGCGCATCATCCGTCCTGCCGGCCTCCAGGTCCGCGGCCATTGAAAAATACATCCGGAACAGGACTATGAAATTTCCGATATATTCGGCAAGGGTATTGAGATTGCTGTTTACAAACCCTACGGGGTTGTTTATCTCGTGCGCCACGCCGGCGGCGAGCTGACCGACGGAGGCCATCTTCTCGGAATGGACGAGCTGGAGCTGCATCCGTTTCTTATCCTCCTCAGCCTGTTTACGCTGAGTGACGTCCCTGTCGATGCCCCTGTAGCCGAGCAGGTCCCCGTCATTGTCGAAATACGGCGTCCCGCCCGTCTCAAGCACCACCATGCGGCCGTCTTTGTGGCGGTTCATGTTCTCAAGGGTCGAGAACGGCCTTTTCGACTCGACGATGCCCTTGAATATCTCCCTGACCCTGGCCGCCTCTTCATCGGGCATCAGGTCGAAGGGCGTTTTGCCGATGAGGTTTTCGGCCCTGTAGCCGAGCATTTCGGACACCCGCGGGCTTACATAGGTATAGACGCCGTTCTTGTCGACCTCCCAGACCCAGTCGCTGGTGGTCTCGACGAGCCCCCTGAACCGCTCCTCGCTCCTCGATAGCTCCATGTCCTTTTTCTCCCTCTCCTTGGCCTCCCATTCGAGTATGTTGAAGTACTGCTCATAGGTGAGCTTGTCCTCATAGAGCCGCCCGAACATACTGTTCAGTGATTCGGCAAGCACCCCAAGCTCGTCACCCCCGGCGTCTTCTATCTTGGTACTGAACTCGCCCTCCTTGAACCTCTCTATGGCCCCCATGATGGCCTTGAATCTCCCGCCTATATGCCTGGAGAAGTACAGTATAAGGACGGCCCCGACGGATAAGCCGGACGCGGCTATGGCCGCATACAGAAAGATGACGTTGGCCAGCATCCGCTCAAGCATCGAGCCCGCCCCCTGTACATCCCTGCGCTCATTGGCTATCATGCCGTCGATGAGAAATGCCATCTGTCTGAACCTCTGCTCCTGAACTTCCGTCATGATGCCTATGGCCAAACCGCGCCTCCCTTCCTTGATCGCCGGGATTATCTCTTTTTCCCTCGTTTCCTTGAAAGACTCCCATATCGGCTTAAGGAGGCTGATATTTACCTTGATATCCTCATCCACCGCGCGGGAGCCTATGATGGAGTCTATGTCATCGTCGATATGTCCTGTGGCGTTATAGATATTATCCAATTCGTTGCCGAGCTTTGAGACGTCGGTTTTCAGGGCCGCGAAAAGCATGTCTCTCCTTGTGGCCCCTATGTCGGATTTAAGGTCAAGGAGCATGCCTACATGGTTCAATATCTTAAGGTTGGTGGTCGTAGCCAAAGTCTTCGTCCTCACCATGTACACAAGGGTTGCCGCCACAAGCGCCACGAAAAAAATCATGTAGACGCCGAATATGATGAAGAGTTTACTTCTTATGTTCATGCCTTTAAAGCCGGGCCATTGCATCCTATTATCCTCCGACGGCCAAACATGGCCGGAAATCCTGTAATTTCTTCAAATATATCGCACATATAAACGTTAAAAATTTTAATACACCATATATTCATATATCGACTGTCTACACTAAATCTTAAGCCGCTCCGGCCCGCTCCATTCCATCTTCGAGTCAAGGCGGCTCTCACCCTTCTCTTGCCGGCAAAACCGGGGTACAGAGGCTGCCGCCCCTCTTTACGCCTTGACTTCATTGCCTATTCATAATATCCTACCGGATATATTTCCATGAAAATTGGCCTTCGACAGCCGTTTCCGAGGTCTGAAAACCAGAGGGTTTTTAAACCGTGGGAGGTTCCAGGCAAGACCGGCAGTTTATACGGATTTTTGGCGCATACCCCGGCTGGAATGCCTCCTGAATCTTAAACTTCCCCTGATAAACATGAGAGCCCGGAAGACCGTGCGCATGAGGCAGGCACACTGCCCTGCCCGCGTTCTCGATAGACTAACCGCACAGAGACAACAATATGCGCTCGATCTCATCCGTCTCAAAAAAAACCGTCTTATCCCTTGCGGCGGTGATAATCCTCCTTTTATGCGCCGCGTCTTACGCCGAGGGCCCCCAGGAAAACGAGAAGTACGTCAGGGAGCTCATCATAAGGCTCAACAACAGCTACATCCAGCTCGACAGGGCCTTGAAGGAGCTCGACGACACGGTAAGGGACTTCCCGAATACGAATATCTACATCTCCGTGCTCAAGCGCGACAGGACTATCGAGCTGGTATCGATGGAGGTATGGGGCAACGACGAACTCCTCAGGAGCCATATCTACGCCCCCCTTGAGAACTCGGCCCTTGAGGGCGGCGGGCGCCACGAGCTATTCAGCGGTGAGATAAGAAGGGGCAACCAGGCACTGAAGATCATATATCACTGGAGAGAAGGCAACGCGCCGCCGCAAAAGGAGGTCCTGGTCCTGCCGATTACGATATCGGCGGCAAAAAACTACGTCATAGAACTCTTCTTCGAAAAGAAAAAGGACAAGCTCGTCGTCAGCCACACCCAGCTCGACTTCAGCAGCAGGTGACAGAGACATGTTCCGGACAAGAGCCATAGCCTTGATGACGACCGTCTTTCTGCTCGCCGCCTCCGGGCCCCTGCCGGCGGCCTCATCCAG
>JACRNN010000063.1 GCA_016234955.1 Deltaproteobacteria bacterium
GATTTTGATCCGGTGATCCTCGACCAGCCGATTGACGTCGTCATCCATAATGTCCTTAAAAATTACCTCAATACGAATTTGCTTCTCGGTGTCAAAGTAATGCGTCTTAGGTAAAGCAGAACCGGAGAAGAACAGGGCAAGAGCCTGTAACACGGACGATTTGCCCGCGTTATTTTCACCGATAAGACATGTAAACCGCGACAATGGGATGGTGATGTCGTGAAGCCCCTTGAAATTTTCAATCCGCAGATGTGTCATTTTCATGCTATTAACCCAATTTCTCTTTCCTCTATAAACTCAGTGCGGCGAAGCATGTCCATTCCATAGAATCTATGGATCATCCCCCGTGCTCGTCCAAAAAGGCACGACCTTTCTCCGTCAGCCGGTATCTTTGCTTGCTGCTTCGCGGCTTGTCCGGGATGGTGCGCTCCAGTATGCCCATCTCGATTAAAGGGATAAGATAGTTGCCCTGAAACGTCTTCCAGTGTTTTAGTCCCAGATCGGCCATGATTTCCTTCGCCGTTCTGGGGACACGGCAGAATGCCGCGACTTGTGCGGTTACTTCTGCGGTAACTTGTGCGGTGACTTCCCCGGTGACTTGTGTGGTCGTTCCGACCGGCACCCGAAATGTAACGAGCGCGGCAGGGCCGATCTCCTCGAAGGTCGGCGGTGAGATGCCCGCCTCGCGGCACATGGCGATAACCCGGTTCGTGCCCCTGCCCCATTTTTCGATCAGCCCGGCCCGGTTGAAGACGTCCGCTATGATCGGATTGCGCTGGACGGACAGATGCGACCTGCTGAGCTGTTCGGGAGTTATCCCTGTGGGGAAGGCGCCCGCGCTCCAGACCTCGACCCGGTCGTCGAAGATGGCAAGGGAGATGGACCCTCCGGCGATGGGATAGTCACGGTGGATGAGCGCATTGACCAGAATCTCGCGCATGGCGTCTACCGGAATAAGCGGGGCCTCGACGCGGCGTAGTCGCCCGGGCACGATCTTCGCGGGCATGGGGAAGTGACGCTGGCAAAAAAGCTCCGCCTCCTCAAGCAGTTTGAACGCCGGGGCGCGTACCTGCCGCTGGTCGAGGAACTCCGTCTTGTCCGTGCCGCGGAACCGCGCCATGCGGAGCTCGCATTGCGGATAGTCGGGCATGAACTCCTTGCCGAAGAGCACCACGGCGGCTTGCAGTATCTTTCCATCCCGGCGCAATTTCAGCCGGTCAAGGACATCCCCCAATCGCGTTCCCACTGGGCCGGAAAGACGGCCAAGCGAAGCCGCGATGTTGACGATACGGAACACCTCGTCGCGGTCGATGTCCCGCAACCCCACCCTCTCGGCGGGCTCATTCTCCCAACGCCGTGTGGCATGGGCGCGGTCCAGAAGCGCCTTTTCGTACTTGGACTGCGCCATGCGTCTTGTCGAACTCCCGACGCGTTCATAAGGACGGCCGTCATACGTGAATGGGCGCTTGTCCGACCCGCCTTCGACCGAGACTGCAACGACTTCACGACCGGCTTTGACCTTAGCGCGACGGATCAAGAGATGGACGGCTGGCTCGAAGCGTTCAGCGGCTTGAGCTATCTCACGCAGCGTCTTGTCGGAGATGTCCTGGCCTTCAGCCGTGCCGTCCGGCCTTATCCCGAAAAGAACCGTCCCGCCCGTGCCGTTCATGAAGGCGCATAGCGTCTTCATGGCCTCTTTCAGCTCGCCCGTCGAGCGCTTGAACTCAAGGGACTCGCCTTCCCCACGGGACAAAAGTGCGGACAGTTCCTTCGCGCTGATATTCATGGCGCGGCTCATGCCAGCCTCCACCGTAACGTAAACACCGGCTCCAATGCATGCCTCTGTTGCAACTGTTTTTCTATCCTCATGAGCTCGTCGCGCTGGGCGTCTATGGCGTCTTGGGCATCGAAGAGCTCCCGGCGCTTGCGGTTCCGGGCAGATTCCAGCGCCTTGAGCGACTTCTGGGCCTCTAACTTGTCATGGAGCGAACCGGCCAGCGCCGCCGAGCGGCGGGCCTCGCGGATTTGCTTGTCAAGCTCCTTGATTTCGCGCTCAAGGCCCTGCTTAAGGTCGTCGGACCAGCGGTCGAGCTTCACTACCTCATCGTCGAAGAACTTTCCGTTCCTATCCTCCACCTGCTTGACCTTGCTCTGCGTCTCGGATTGACGAATAGCCGACATATCCGGCGCTGGGCCCGGCGAATGGCCTTCGATTTTTGCGGGCAGAAGCAGAAGCTTTCGGCAAACATTTTCGTCGAGCGATTGCCCTGTGTCAGTCTCGCCGGAAAATATAAGGAATTCCTCCGTATCAAGCGACTCCACCGTGAGCTTCGAGAGTTCGAGCCATCCTGATGAACCGACAAGGGGTTTGAGAACGCTGATTACCTGCCGGTGGGCGGCGTAGTCCAGCCTCACCGTTGCCGCCGGAAGGTCGCGGGACAGGGCCTGCCCGATGATATGCGCGGCAAGGGGGTGGTCCTGGCGGTAGAACGTGTCGCCGTTTTTCTCCGCCTCCTTCCAGTCGGAGTGATACCAGCCATGCCCGGCGCGCTCGCCCGAATAGAAAAAGCGCGGCCTCTCCGGGTCGAACCGGGCCGTGCCGTTAAGCTCCGTCCGCGTCAGCTCAAGGAGGCAACGCTCGCGGTTAGATAATGTCTCAAGCGTCTTGTCCCTGTTAACGCGAAGGCGCGCGCTCACGTCCTCGTCGAAGTTCTCCAGCAACGCCTCGCGGGTCTGGGCCATGCGCGCCTGTATCTGCTCGTCGAGCTCGGCCTGAAGACGGTCGAACGCGGCCTTTATCTCCTCGGCATTGCGGCAGGCCTGATAGACCTGGGCGATGCGTCGCTCGATGTCCACGCCGGATTCGAGCGCGCCCAGAACCTCGTCGCTTGCCCCGAATACGCCGTCGAACAGTTTGAACTTCTCGCTCAGGAGTTCTATGACGCGCTGGTCTGCTTCGTTCCGACGGTTAAGGAAGTTGACGACCACCACGTCGTGCTTCTGCCCGTAGCGGTGGCAACGGCCTATTCGCTGTTCGATGCGCTGGGGGTTCCATGGGAGGTCGTAGTTGACGACCAAAGAGCAGAACTGGAGGTTTATGCCCTCGGCCGCGGCCTCGGTGGCAATGAGTATGGCCGCATAATCGCGGAAGTGTTCCACGATGGCCGCCTTCATGTCCACGGGACGGGAGCCGGTGACGACCTCCTGCCCGGCGTGGCGCTTTCGCCACTCGTCGTAAATACCCCTGGAGTGGGGGTCGTTATTGGACCCGTTGATCATGACAAGTTGGTCCTTGTAGCCTCTGGCTGAAAGCAGGTCGAACAGGTACTGCTGGGTGCGGCGCGACTCGGTGAAGATTACGGCCTTGCGCCCGGCCCCAAGCCGCTCGGCTCGCTCGAAGGCGACCTTTAGGGCCGGGATGAGCGCCTCGCCTTTGGCATTGACTGATATCTTGCGGGCCAATTCCGCAAAACCGCGTAGATCAGCCAGTTCCGCTTTAAGCCTCTCTGCGTCAATCGCGGAATCTTCC
>JACRNN010000064.1 GCA_016234955.1 Deltaproteobacteria bacterium
CATCGCCTCGTCCACGGCTGAATCGAGCGGGAGCATGTCGCAGGGGATGGCTATGGTGCCCATGTCGCGAAGCTTCTGCGGCAGCTCGAGGTTTATGCCCGAGTCCGTCGTGTTGTACGCCCTGCCGACGATGACAAGGGCGGTGTCCTCGGGCTTTAGCCCGTCTATCACCTCTTTGCCCCTGGCCACAAGCCTCCCGCCGAACTCGTCCCAGGCCGCGAACGCCGCCTTGAGGGCCCTGTCCACGGATGCGGAGTCCCTGCCGAGCTTCTTGCCGAAGTCGTGGAACTCCTTCTTCAAGAGCGTCTCCCTCTGGTTGAAATGGAAGACCGGGGCGAGCACCTCCATGCCCTTTTTCTCGAAGTCGAAGGCGGACCGCGTCAGGTACGGGATGGTCTGGACATAAGGGCAGAGCTGGGTCAAATGGTGCCCGGGCTTGGCCGGCCTCAGATTCACTATGCTCGGGATGAATATCTTTTTGACGCCCTTATCCATGAGCTCGTTCACATGTCCGTGCGCGACCTTTACGGGGAAGCACGTCTCGGTGACTATCTTCTCTATGCCGTTTTTGATTATCTCCTTGTTGGTCGGCGAGGAGAGCTGGACCCTGAAGCCGAGGTTGTCGAAAAACGCCTTCCAGAACGGGTACATCTCGTATATGAAGAGCATCCTCGGCACGCCTATCACATCCCTCTCCTTGTAGAGGTCCGGCAGGTTCGAGTTCTTGCCGTCCTCCCTCTTCACGTCGTACTTCTCGCACCGGCCCCCGTAGAATAGCGGCGCCTCTCCCTCCACAACAACCTTCCTTATCTCGCATACGTTGGAGCAGTCCCTGCACTCAAAGGACTGCAGCTCATACTTCTTCCTGGACGAATCGAACCCCTTGAACCTGGTCCTCGCCCCCTGCGGCATCTCCCTTGCCGCGAGCATCGCGGCGCCTATCGCGCCCGTGACGTCGTGGTGCTCGGGGACCGTTATCTTCTTGCCGGTCACCTTCTCAAACGCGGCGACCACGCCGAGGTTGGCGGCCGTGCCGCCCTGGAAGAATATCTTGTTGCCGATCCTCCTGTCCCCGACGACCCTGTTCAGGTAGTTCTGGACGATGGAGTACGACAGCCCGGCCACAAGCCCGTCCTTTTCCACCCCCCTCTGCTGGTAGTGCACCATGTCGGACTCTATGAAGACGGTGCACCGCTCGCCCATCGGAGGCGGGGAGGAGCATCCGAGGGCGAGGTTGCTGAACTCCCCCTTTATGTTGATGCCGAGCCTGTCGGCCTGCTCCTCGAGAAACGACCCTGTGCCCGCGGCGCAGACCTTGTTCATCTCGAAGTCCACCACCACACCGTCCTTGAGGGCGATGTACTTGGAGTCCTGCCCGCCTATCTCGAATATCGTGTCGACCTCCGGGTCTATGACCGCGGCCGCCGTGGCCTGTGCGGTTATCTCGTTCCTGATTATGTCCGCTCCGATGAAGTCGCCGGACAGATACCTGCCGGACCCGGTCGTGCCGACCCCGATGACGTTCACGTGCCCGGCGCACTCGTCGGCCACGCTCTGAAGGCCCGTCCTTATCGCCTCGAGCGGACGGCCGGCCGTGGCGAGGTAGCGCTTGGTGACCAATCTAAAGTCCCTGTCTATCAGTATCACGTTCGTGCTCGTTGACCCGACGTCCACTCCCATGTAGCAGTCTATCTTCTTCCCCTGCTCGAACGCGTACCCGGTGGCGCTCCTCCTCTGGGAGGGGTGGCCGACGGGTGCGGTAAGCTTCTCAAGGGACCTGTCGTTCTTCCTCCCGGAGGCTATGTATTCCTCAAGGCCGGAGAGGCCCTTGAACTGCCCTATGCCCTTGTTCAGCTCGATGGCGCTGAATATGGCGCCGAACGCCCCCATC
>JACRNN010000066.1 GCA_016234955.1 Deltaproteobacteria bacterium
ATCCCGCACCGCGGGTATCTTCCTCAGGGATTCCTTGAGAGAGCAGAGGTCCCTCGGGTTGGCGGCGGACATGGAGACCCTTACCATGAGCCGCTCAAGGTCATAGACCTCGCTTAAAAGCGCATGGAGCTTCGCCGGCCGCTCCCTGTCGTCCTTAAGCTCCTCTACGGCGTCCTGCCGCCTCCTTATCAACGCGATGTCCTTCAACGGGTGGAGGAGCCATGTCTTGAGCCTCCTGGCGCCCATTGCGGTCTTTGTCCTGTCGAGGACCTCAAGGAGCGTGCCCTCCCTGCCGTTTGACCGTATGGACTCGGTTATCTCGAGGTTCCTTCTCGTGGAGTGGTCGAGCGCCAGGTAGTCGTCCGTATGGTACGGCGAGCACTTCCTTACGTGGACAAGCCCAGACCTCTGGGTCTCCTTTATGTACTTGAGGAGCGCCCCGGCGGCCCTTATCCCCTCGTCAAGCCCGGCGCACCCGAAGCCGTCGAGAGAGGCCGTGTTGAAGTGGTCCGTAAGGCGGGCCGCGGCAACCCTGCGGTCGAAGTCGTACCTCGGGAGCGTGGAGAGCTTCTTTACGCCGAGGTCCCGGGTCTCAAACGCGTCCCTCGCCTCCTCGGCCACTACAAGCTCAAGCGGGCGGAGCCTCCTTATCTCGTCCTTGAGGGCGGTCTCGCCAGGGAACTCCGTTATCCTGAACTCGCCGGTAGAAACGTCCATGTAGGAAAAACCGCATGAGCCGTCCCCGATGTGCGCGCCCGCTATGAAGTTATTGTCCCTGGGGTCGAGGATCTCCGAATCGAGGGCTATGCCCGGGGTTATGACCCTGCTCACGGCCCGCTCCACTATGCCCTTTGAGTCCTTGGGGTCGGTCACCTGCTCGCAGACCGCGACCTTGTGCCCCTCCTTGACGAGCTTTGCGATGTACGCGGCGGCGGCGTGGTAAGGGACCCCGCACATGGGGATGTCCCTGTTCCTGTCCCTCGACGTCAGGGCAATGCCGAGCACGCGGGATGCGCACCTGGCGTCGTCGAAGAACATCTCATAGAAGTCCCCTATCCTGAAAAAGAGTATGGCGTCCCCGTTTTCCTTTTTTATATCGAGGTACTGCCGCATCGCCGGGGTCGGGTTCTTCATGTCGCGTCCATCCTGCCGCTGTCGTATCGACGGTTTCTTAACGGAAGCGTCCATCTCAAACAATCCAGTTCAGCTCCTCGAAGTCTTCAGTGGGCGTGTTCAGTAACAGGAACCCCTTCACGGGCCACCTCTCCACGCCCCTCGCGCCCGCGTCAATCGCCACGTAAAGCCGTATCTCGTCCCCGCTCTTAGCCCCAAGGCTCTCGAAAGGGACCGCAAGCTCCACTACGCTATCGGACGCTATCCGGAGGTCCATCCCGGTGTCGCGCCACCTCTCCTGGGCCGCGGCCTTTTCAAAGAGCGAGGCCCTGGCCGACTTGCCCGCTATCGTCGCGGATATCCTGACGGGCCTGGGCTGGAGCGCGGTTATCGTAAAACCCCATTCCTCCACATAAGGGTGTATTCCCTCCAGGTAGTCGAACCTGAGGTAGAGCGTGTCGCGGGAAAAGCCGTATGAAATGCCCTCTATGAGGCCTCCGCCCTGGACCTCCCTGTGCATGGCGCTGCCGTAGTACTGGCGCTC
>JACRNN010000067.1 GCA_016234955.1 Deltaproteobacteria bacterium
AAAAAAGGCCCTCACGCTGGCGGAAATCCGCGCTCGGAGCCACCCGCAGAGCTACATGCGTAGAGGGACCCGTGAACGTCATATCTGCACCTTAACGATTTGGGAGCCTGGGAAAACTCTGAACGCCTCCACAATGGGCCTCAGCTCATCTACGGTAAAGCCCTTCGCCATAGACGGAAGCATGCCTTTGGCTGTCTCATCCGATACGAACCAGAGTTCATCTATGAAAGGCGAATCCTTCACCCTAAACCCCCATGGGGCCTTTAACGCCCCGTCCATGCGTAGAGTATCTATAAACTCCATTAGCCTCTCATCGCTCCAACCTTCCTCTATCGCCGCATGGAAAACCTCTCTTAATAGCCCGTCCGGGTCGAAAGAGGCAGGGAGGGTCTGGGAGCCTTCTACTTCCTTTAAAGCCTTCTTTGCGATATCAGCGAACCCCATTTTTATCTCCTAAGACTTGCGCATTAAGCGTAATAAGCGTAATAAGCCCCCCCTTATTGCGCTTAATACGCTTAATGCGCAGACCATAGCTCGGTAGTCCTGCCCTCGGTCTGAACTTCCTCTTTGGCAGCCATGCCTCGCTTAAGAAGGAGGTCCAGCGCATGGGATATCTCCGCGCTTTTCTTGTGCCTGCCGAAGAGGTTATATATATCCGTCCGGCTAAGCCCCTTTGGATTACCTTTTAAGGAGGTTAATATCTCGTCAGCTGTCGGGTTACCGAGGGAGTCTCCGAAGATGTACTCTGCCGAGGAAAAGGCGTAGTCCCAGAGGGCAAGGCCTGCGACAAGGTGCTCCGGCTGGATTGAGGATGAAGAATCGAGAAGCGCGTAGAGCATGGAGAGCCTCATCACCTGTGCCTCTGACCTCGATGTGACCGCGCCGAGCATGCCGGGCCTTCCGTCGGAGAGGTCTGGATAGATATCCTCCCATAGCTTCCATGTCTCCTCAGTTGATTTTATGCTCCCAGCGCCTTTCCCGAACTCTATCGCCGCGCTTAGCTTTTTCAGAACCGGCTCGAAGTTTACGCTCTGTATCCTCCCGCCCCTCGGCAGGCACTTGGAACGCCGGACACATAGCCACAGAAACCGGTTCGCAAAGCCGTTGGCCGTCTCAGTCGTGGTAAGGTAACGGAGGAGTTCTTCTTTGGTAACGTGCGCAATAAGCGTAATATGCGCATTTGTTGCCGTGCATGGGCTGTTTTTGGTCATTGTCCTGAGCTTCCCGGAGTCCCAGGCCTGCCTGATTACGGCTGAAAGGGTGTTGCCGTCCCGTCCGGCCACTTTCAAAACCGAGGCAAACTCAGGCTCGCTTACAAACAGGCGCTTATCCGCCACCCCTTCGTCGGCAATGACTTCCTGATATTCGGTAACCTTACCTTTCACCTTGACGGGTTCTTTCTTGGTTATGGGGTCCCTTACCGCCCACATAAGCCCCTCTCCGCTCGAAAGCCCTGCCTGAATCCGCTCTTCCTCCCATTCAGGGGCTATGGTCTTGAAAATCCTCTTTATGTGGCCCCACGAGGTCCCTTTCCTGCCTTTGGAAGTCTCGCCTACGAGTACGGCGAAGATATTTGGGTGGTGCCTATCGGCCTCCACTTCGAAGTATGCGCCCTTGCCGATAATACTGCCGTAAGCCGCAAGTGCTTGGACGAGTAATGCCGTTGAATCGGCCTCGGTGTGGGGCTCTATGGTCTTTACTATTTCACCGGCAAGGCCGTAGAACATGGCAGGGTCAGGCTCAGGCCAAGGAAGTCCAGTCTTTACAGGTTTGACGCTTTCCTTATGGTCTGGTTGAGGCTCCAAGGCGATAATGCCTTGCTCTTTATCCCTTACGAGTGCCTCTCCCAAATTAAAATCCTCATTCGCCATAGCCCAACTCCTCCTTGAAAAGTTCATACTTGTCTCTGTCGTCCCTGTTGCAAAGGATGTCGTAAAGGTATTCGAGATAGTCAATCTCGCCCTGAAGCAATGCAAGAGCCTCAAGCTCGGTCTCGCTTAAGGGCGGCTTCCTGGATGCGATGACTTGTCTGCAGGCTCGAAGGAGCGTAGCCAGCTCGTCCCTTCTCTCCTTC
Source organism: Deltaproteobacteria bacterium (assembly GCA_016234955.1). Lineage (GTDB taxonomy): Bacteria > Desulfobacterota > GWC2-55-46 > GWC2-55-46 > GWC2-55-46 > JACRLF01. The sequence continues at coordinate 2,075 of JACRNN010000067.1, forward strand.
TCCCATGCCCTGAACGAACCTATAAGCGCACGGCGTTCCTTGTTCTTTCTAACCTGCACGTAATCAATCCGGCTATTTTCAATGCCGAGATAAGTTAGGGCCTCCCTAAAAGTGAGGCCGTGCCGTTCCATGACAAAGGCGATTACATCGCCGTGCCTGCGGCAGCCGAAGCAGTAAAAGGTTTGTCTCTCTGGGTCAACCTTGAATGAAGGGGTCTTCTCGGAATGGAGTGGGCAGGAGGCCCAAAAGGCACGGCCTTTTTGCCTGAGGATAACGCCCTCGCGCTGAAGTGCGGCGAGGATGTCGGGCTTGATTATTGGGTTGTAGGATTTAAGAGCTGTGTTCATTCTGATTCCCTTCTTTTTTCTTTACCGCACGTCTCTAATGGCTGAAAAGGCGGCCGATTTAAGGCTTTTCCATGCGCCAAATAAGCCTTGAGGGTCAACCCGGAGGGCACCGTTGAAGTAATCTCTCGTGAGTGCTTCTATCTCCTTGCATGCCCGGAATACAAAGACGCCCCGGCCGTTGCTGTCCTCAATCCTGATAATCGGGACCCCGGCCTGTTTGAAGACAGAGGCCAAATACAGGTCTCTTGTTGAGAATTCATCTGTGGTTTGCCGATAGGATTGTTTCATCCTGGTACCTCCTTGGTTTTCTTTCTCTACTTAATAGCGCCTACAAAACGCCGAAATGTTTCATTCCTCTAAGGCATGGATACGACGTTTTTTTGAAAAGTGTCGAGAC
>JACRNN010000068.1 GCA_016234955.1 Deltaproteobacteria bacterium
CAGGCAAAGGGCAAGGCCACCCTCAGGAATTACGAGTTCAAGATATTCAATTATACGGAACCGGAATGAAATCGAGGAAGAGATCGATAACGGCCGAGTCCAGCATCAAGACGCAGAAAACAAGCCCTGTTACGCAAACCGTGCCCGGAAGGGACGTATCCGCCGCTCTGGCGCCGGAACGGAGGGAGCGGGAGTTTTTCAATAAGAACGAATATGTTCTGGACTGGCTCGCCGGAGATGAGCGCAAGATATTCTCGCCCCTGCCCGACATGGAAAAGAGGCTCGACACGCTCCTGACCACCCTCCATAAGGAGAGAAAAAACGTGCTCCAGTTCAAGATAAAACAGAACAAGCCCTGAGAACGGATAAAAACGCCGCGCCGCCCTAAACCCCTCCCCAACCCCCAGGCAAGAATTGACTTGATAGAGCCGTAAGAAAATTATATTATATGGGGATAGCCATCCGTCTGAAACCCCTCGGGTCTTAAGCCCTGGGCGGGCGCGGTAAGTCACAAAAATCCGGTACAAGCCGTAAACATAAGGAGAGACGCAGATGGATTTGGACTATCAGATAATGGACCAGGACTTTAGAAAGGACCTCCTCGACATCCTCTACTCGAAGTCATTCCGCTACGACCCGGAAAAGGGGTTCACGCTAACGAGCGGAAAAAAGAGCGACGTCTACATCGACGCCAAGAAGACGGTCTTGAGCTCGCACGCTATGGAGCTTGTAGGGTTCGCCTTCTTCCAGCTCCTGAAGCTTGCGCCCGTGGACGCCATAGGGGGGCTCACGCTCGGGGCCGACCCGATCGCTTACGCCGCGGCCCTTGTCTCCACCATGCACGGGAAGTATTTGGACGCCTTCATAGTGAGAAAGGAGCCCAAAGGCCACGGCACCCAGCAGTGGATAGAGGGCAGCCTCCAGGACGGGGCGAACGTGGTGGTGGTCGAAGACGTCGTCACCACCGGCGGCTCGGTGATAACGGCCGTCAAAAGGGTCAGGGAGGCAGGCTACAACGTAAGGCAGGTCATGGCGCTTGTCGACAGGGAAGAGGGCGGCAAGGAGAATATAGAGAAAGAGACGGGATGCAAGTTCTTCGCGCTCTTCACCAAGACCGAACTCCTCGAACTCCACGAAAAGAACGAGAAGAAGAAAGAGGCCGAGGCGAAAAAGGCCGAGACAAAAAAGGGCAAGCCCGACGAAAGGCCGTTCTTTTAAGACCGTTGAAGCTCCCCGTAGCTTCTTGCTACGGGGAGCTTCAACACAAAAGGAATTGTTCTATTTCGGTTCGCTCGCCAATTCCGTAGCAAGCTGCGGAGAATGCGCTCGTTGCGTGTGTTCAGGCAAAGCATTAATTTGAGGAGATAGACCCTGCTTCGCCCTCCTTCAGGAGGGCGAAGCTTTTTAGACCCCGCGCATTAGGATAATACTCCGCTTACCGACCTTGCAGGGTGTAAACTCTATCTTGGTAAAGCAACGGAACCCTCCCGTCGATATCCCCGGAACAGTCCCCGGGGCTACTGTGAAGTACCAGATAAAGGATATCGTGGGCCTTACCGGTGGAAAGCGGTACACGCGTGCCATCGCTTACGATACGGCGGGCAACGAAAGCGATTACTCAAATGAGATAAGTTTTTTATTTGGCCGTTAAAACACCAGACTCCTGTCTGGGTGTTTTATGCGGCAAAATAAACACGCGCCCAATGCCAGGGATGTTACTCAAAAGAAGTCTTGCCGTAATAAAATGCTGAGTGATGCAGAGCGGTCCAAAAACTATATCAAATCGAAGGTCCGGGCGAAGGTGGAGCATCCTATCTTGATGTTCAAACGGGTTTTCGGGTTTGCCAAAGTGCGTTACCGCGGCCTTATGAAGAACGCCAACCGGCTGTTTGTGACCTGCGGACTGATGAATCTGTACATGGCACGAAGGCGTCTGCTGTGTGCGACATAGGGGAAGTGCGCCCTGAATCCGTGGTAGAACGAAAAAAGCGGCGTCATATGGAAAATGTCGGTTAAAAAAGGAGGTCGTTAAATTATGACTATCAGACATAAGATAATATTTGCGTATAAATCCTGGATTTGACCAAAATGTATCATCTACGGTCGTCATAAATTCTTTTTTTGATACCGCTGATTATGGTATAGTAATTACCCCGTCCAGTAATGCAAATGTCGTAAGGACTCGCATCGCGGATTCGTGGGCGTCATCCCAAAAAACAATCAACGCTTACAATCCAAGGAGGAGACAAAGTGAAGCAGGTTGAGCTGAGATTGCCTTTTGATAATAATATATTTCATTTATATGGGAGTGAACGCGATAAAAGCGTCATTGGAGCAATAGAAAGCAATCATGGATATTATGAGCCTCATATAATGAATTTTTTGAAGAAGATTATAGGCAGTCATTTTGTTTCCATAGATATCGGAGCAAACATAGGCGCCATTTCATTACCATTGAGCCACATTGCCGCAAGCGGCATTGTATATTCTTTTGAAGCATCAAAAAACAATTTTGCGTATTTAAGAAAGAATATCATGGCAAACAATGTGAAAAATATAGAACCTATAAATATGGGGATTTATGATAAAAAATGTCAATTGGATTTTTCTTATGTAGAAGAAGTCGCCGGATGTTCTTTTTTATCGACCGTTGGGGTCAAGGAAGGAGTATCCGAGGTTATCGATTGCATCAGACTTGACGATTGGATTATTGAAAATAATATTCAAAAAGTTGATTTTATAAAGCTGGACGTTGAAGGAGCCGAAATCCATGCCATAAATGGCTCCCTCAACACTTTTAAAAATTTAAAGCCTGATTTAATTGTCGAATTTAATCCAAATCCAATTGAGCGATTTTTTGGGGAAAAGCCGGAGAGCTTATATTTTCTATTAGCTGATATATTTCCAAATATTTTTTTGATAGATGACGGGAGTGGTTCATTGATTGAAATCAATAGTTATCCTCAACTTATTGATATCGTAAGAACCCGCAAAGGATGGGAAGACTTATATTGTAGTTTTAGATAACGATATAAGACTGCGAATATCTTCGAGATTTGTTTGAGACAATGAAAACAGCATAGGGTAAAACACACGGTGTCCTTACGGAAGGTCTGCATCACGCGGCACGGAGGTTGACAGAATGCGCCATTAATCAGAGGTTCCTTAACAATTAAAAGGAGGGAAGGAATAACGCAACGCCTGTAACGCCGACAATCCCCGCCATTTATGGCGAGGCAATTGCGTATTAAGGGATTCGTATGACAGACCCGTTATCTCCCAAAGACAGGATCATATTCGCGCTCGACCTGCCTACGCTCGATGAGGCCGTAAGATACGTAGACCTCTTGAGCGGCCATGTCGGGGTATTCAAGGTCGGCCTTGAGCTCTTTTGCGCGTGCGGCCCGGCCGTGGTCCATGCGGTGAACGAGAGGACCAAAGGCGCGGGCGTATTCCTCGACCTGAAGTTCCACGACATACCCGCAACGGTCAGGGGCGCGATAAGGAGCGCGTCAACGCTCAAGGCGCGGTTCATAACCGTGCACTGCGACGAGGGCAGGGGTCTTTTGAAGGCGGCGGTGGAGGGCGGCGGCTCAGGGACAAAGGTGCTCGGGGTAACGGTGCTTACCTCCCTTTCCGGGGAAGACTTTATTGACGCGGGCATAGACGCCTCCCGGTTCCCTGAACCGGCGGACCTCGTCCTCCACAGGGCGCGTCTTGCGAGGCTTGCCGGGTGCGCCGGGGTCGTCTGCTCCGGGCTTGAGGTCGGGATGGTAAGGAAGGAATTCGGCCCGGCCTTCCTGACGGTGACGCCTGGGATAAGGGGGGCCGGGGAGGCCAAGGGCGACCAGAAGCGCACAGTCACTCCCTACGAGGCCGTCTACAACGGCGCGGACTATATAGTAGTTGGCAGGCCGATAAGAAACGCGCCGGACCCGGTAAAGGCGGCTGATTCGATAGCAGGGGAGATAGAGAGGGCGCTGGAGGACAGAGGGGAGAGGGATATAACTGGATGCGGGAAAACTTAAAGAGCTGTCATTGCGAGCCCTTCGCTCTGTCATTCTGAGCTTTGCGAAGAATCTCGTTTTTTTCGCTCAGGTAGGTAGTAGGTTGGGTTAGCGAAGCGTAACCCAACAATACCTGCCATAAATCGTTGGGTTGATAAAGCCAACCCAACCTACCTGGTCCTACACCGGGGAGTTTTTGAGGGGAGTGGTGGGAGGGGGGAGATGAAGGCTGGATAACGATGGGCTTCGCTTCGCTCAACCCATCCTACCCGTGCTGGCGGTCGTACTCCCAAATAGCTAAGTCCGTTTCTTGCACTGTCCAATCTAGTTGATTTGCCAACCTATTAACCTCATCTCGGTAGCGCAAATAGTCGGGAATGGAAAATGTGCGTCGTATATGACCGAATACCTCCCACCATCCTCGGTAGTCGACTACACAGTATTTATTGGGGTCGGTGAGTGCCAGAACCGCGGACGCTACAGCAACCCGAGGCGAACCTTACACTCGTATTCGAGGGACGGTTCCGTGACCTTGAATACCGCCTCGGTCACCGCCCGGTATGCGGCGTCGCTATTTCCACCACGAATTATAGCCCGGTAGGATGGGTTGAGCACAGCGAAGCCCATCAATTCACCCCGCCCATCACGCCACTTTCCTGCGCGATTTGCCGTAGGGTTTTATGCGTTCAAGCATTCCGGGTTTTCTGGCGCTTATCCTGTAGATGTCATACTGGTTTTGAAGATTAAGCCACAACTCGGGGGATGTCCCGAAATACCTCGACAGCTTTATAGCCATCTCCGGGCTTATATTCCTCTTTTCGTTCACTATCTCGTTTACGGTCCTGAAGGTCGTATTGACCTCTTTTGCCAGACGGGTCTGAGACAGCCCCAGAGGCTTCAGGAAATCCTCATTCAAGATATTTCCGGGGTGCGTTGGCTCTCTTTTAAGGTTATGCATATCTATTCTCCTGTCTTAGTGGTAATCGACTATCGCCACATCATATGCGTCGGAATCGACAAATCTGAACACTATCCTGTATTGATCGTTTATCCTTATGCTGTATTTGCCTTCGTACCCGCCCTTTAATTGTTCCAGTCTGTTGCCGGGCGGAGTTTTTAAATCCTTGAGCCCTGTCGCCGCATTCAAATAATCCAGCTTTCCGATCCCTATCTTGCAGACGGCAGGGGGGAATTTCCTGCTTTTACCCGTAGTATACAGATTGGCGGTTTCCTTGTCGGCAAAGGATTTAATCATGCTGTTACACTATAACACCTAATGTTATAAAAGGCAAGGGGATTTTCACAGCCTGAAGACCGTGGCATCGGATTAACCGGGAGGCGGACGAATACGGCCGGTCCGCCCCCGCCTCACTCCCGCGCCGTAATAATGCCGTTCATCACTGGGAAATATCCGTTAAAGAGGATCGGCACGCCTTCGCCGCCGGGGACAAGCTCTTTTGTGGCCTGGACGTGGAGGTGCGGCTCCATTGAGTTCCCTGAATTTCCCACGTTGCCGAGCGGAGCGCCCACCCTTACGTCGTCTCCCCGGCTTACGCGCAGGCTGTTGCCCATCATGTGCGCGATAAGCACATAGACCCCCTTGCAGTTGATGATGACGTGGTTGCCGGCCGGGTTGTCCTTATAATAGCCTTTGTCCCGGGGGTCGTCCGGCGCGCCGTCGGACGACCTCACGACCGTGCCGTCGCACGGGCTGTAGACCGTCTCCCCGAAGATGGCGTAGCTCGAGAGCTTTTTCGGGAAAAGGCCGTTGGCGCGGTTCCCGTATAAGTTGAGCTTCACCAGGTCGACGGCGTACCTCTGCGAGGACTTGAACCCGTGGAAGGCGTTCAGGAGAAAGCCCGACCCGCCCTGCATGACGTAATATCTCCCGTTTTTCAAGGGGAAGGAAAGCTCCACAGGCTCCCCGGAGTAGTAGCGGCCTTTTATGGAGATCGCGCAGAGGAAGATGAATATGAAGAGAAGGGCGATCTTTACCGGCCCGGATCTGCCGTCTCTTTTTACGCGCGAGAATATGGAGCGGCGCTTGAGCCTCGAGCAGGACTTCAAGACCGCGAGCAGATAAAAGAAGACCGCGGCGTACTTGAGGTAGTAGCTGAGGAATACCCATTGCCCCGCAAGGAGGATGAAGAAGAGCGCAGTCCCGGCAACGCCGGCGTTCAAGAAGAGGTCGGCCCTGTTCGCGCAACTCTGCTTCCATAGCCAGCGTATAGAGGCCGCGCAGAGCCCAACGGTAAGGAGCGCCAGGAATCCTATGAAAAGCCTTGTAAGCATCGGTCGGTGTCCTGCCGAACCACCCCGGAGCAAGCTCCTGAGTATCCGAAGGGAATTACGTTAATAGCGTGCGATAGCCGGGTTTCGAGGAATCATACCCGAAGGAAATATTAAAACCGGTATTCTTTCCCTATCGCCTCTTCCTCGCGTACCCGAGGTAGTTTACCGAGGTATCCGCGGAGATTTTGAACTCGAGCCTCAACGGGTCGTAGCTCATGCCCTTGAGCTCCATGACCTCGGCGTCGTTCTCCTCGAGTATCTTTTTGAGCGCCGAGGGCCTTACGAATTTCTTGAAGTCGTGCGTCCCGCGCGGGACCATGCCGAGCACGTCTTCGGCCACGACGATAGCGAGCATACGGGCCTTGAAAGTCCTGTTTATGGTCCCGAAGAAAAAGAGTCCGCCGGGCGCGAGCATTGAGAGCGAGCCGCGCAGAAAACCTTCGAGGTCGTCCACGTGTTCGAGCACCTCGGCGCAGACGATAATGTCAAAGGCGCCGGCACGCTCCAGAACGAGCCGGGACGGGGTAGAGACGAGGTAGTCTATCCCAAGCCCGGAAGAAGCGGCGTGCTTCATAGCGGCGTCTATGGCCACGGGTGAGAGGTCTATGCCCGTGACACAGGCCCCCGCCCGTGCGAATTCCTCTGAGAGGAGCCCCCCTCCGCAACCTATGTCGAGCACCTTTTTATCCTTGAGATCCCCGGCCCTCGAGGAGAAGTAGCCGAACCTGAGCGGGTTTATCCTGTGGAGGGAAAAGAGCCTGCCCGCGGGGTTCCACCACTCCTCGGCGTATTTTTCAAACTTGTCGGTCCCTGTAGAGATTGCGTCCCTCTTCTCACTCAACCCCGTACTCCTTCCACCGTCTGTCCACAAGCTCCACGACCTCCTTGTCCATCTCCATCTTCTCGCCCCACTTGCGCGTTACCTCCGGGGGTGACTTCATCGTCGCGTCTATCCCCATCTTGCTGCCGAGGTGCTCGATTGGAGATGAAAAATCGAGGTAGTCTATCGGGGTATTCTCTATAATGACGGCGTCCCGTTTCGGGTCTACCCTCGTTGAGATGGCCCAGACGACGTCGTCCCAGTTATTTACGTCGATGTCGTCATCGACGACGATTATGTACTTGACGTACATGAACTGCTTGAGTATCCCCCAGATGCCCATCATCAGCCTCCTGGCGTGGCCGGGGTACTCCTTTTTTATCGACACCACGGCGATCCTGTACGAGACCGCCTCCATCGGGAGGCTGAAGTCGACCACCTCGGGGAACTGGAGCTTGAGGGAGGGGAGGTAGAGCCTGTTGAGCACCGCGCCGATGACGGCGTCCTCCTTGGGCGGCCTGCCGGTGATGGTCGTGAGATAGAGCGGGTCCTTCCTGTGGGTTATGGCCTTGAGGCGGAATACGGGGAACGGCTCCCGCGCGTTATAGTAGCCGGTATGGTCGCCGAACGGGCCTTCCATCCCGGACTCTCCGCGGCGTATCTCCCCTTCGAGGACTATCTCGGCTGTGGCCGGGACCTTGAGCGGCACTGTCCTGCACTCCACCAGCTCGATCGATTTCTTCCTCAGCACGCCGGCGAAGTGGTACTCGCCGACGTCCTCGGGCACCGGCGTGACCGCGGAGATGATCGTGGCCGGGTCGCACCCTATAACTACGGCCACGGGCATTGTCCGGCCCTCTTTTTCCCATAGCCTCTGGTGCGCGGCGCCTCCCCGGTGCTTGAGCCATCGCATTATCAGCCTTTTCCCGTCGAGGTACTGCATCCTGTAGACCCCGACGTTGTACGGCCCGCCGGTTGGGCTCTGGGTCACGACGAGCGGCCAGGTGATGAGCGGGGCAACGTCCTTTGGCCAGCACTTTATTATCGGGAGCATGGAGAGGTCGGCCTCGTCCCCGATGCGCGTCACCTCCTGGCAGGGGCCGCTCCTCACGGTCTTTGGGCCGAGGGTCAGGACCTTGCCGAAGAACGGTATCTTTTTGATGGCGTCCCAGAGGCCATCCGGGGGCTGGGGCCTCTGGAGCAGGGCTATGAACTCCCCTATTTCTTTCAGCTCCTCTTCCTCGACCCCGAGGCCGAGGGCGACCCGCTCTTTCGTGCCGAAGAGGTTGCCTACTATCGGGATATCATGCCCCTTTACCTTTTCAAAGATCACGGCCGGGCCGCCTCTTTTGACGAGCCTGTCCTGGACCTCGGCCACTTCGAGGTTCGGGTCGACCTCGGCGTTTACTTTTTTCAGGAGCCCCTTTTTTTCCAGCGCGTGGAGGAATTCCCTAAGGTCGTTATAGTGCATCTCTTGCTTCTTTCTATTTGAGTTCCCGCGGGCATACCGCGTGATTTCAGGCCGGGAGATATACTTACGGTTTTAATGTTTCCTCCGGGTATAATTCCTCGAAGCTTGGCTATCGCAAGCTATGAACGTTAGGTTCCTTCGGATACCCCGGAGCAAGCTCCGGGGTGGTTTACAGGCGCATGTCTATGACGATCGCGGCGAGGATCACACCGCCGGCGACTACGTTGCCGATAAAGCCCTTGAAGGCCATCGCCCTCGTCGGCGTTCTTTTAAGGGCCGATACTATCCAGAGGAAGATAATCAGTCCGGATGCGAGGCCCCCGAAGTAGACGGGCCCGAGGCCGCTTAAGTACCCGGTTGCCGCGAGGATAACGGTCATCAGGAGGTAGGCCGCCTGGAGCGCGGCGTAAACGTAATCCCCGAAGTATATGGCCGTTGATTTTACGCCTATCTTGATGTCGTCCTCCCTGTCCATGAGCGCGTAGATGGTGTCGTACGCTATCGAGTGGCAGACGTTGGCGGCGAATATCAGGAGCGGGACCCATCCGACGGCGCCTGTTGCCGCCGACCACGACATTACCGCCCCCCAGCCGAACGCCATGCCGAGAAAGGCCTGGGGCCAGTGGCTCACCCTCTTGACAAACGGGTAGACTATGGCGAGGAGGAGGCCGATGAAGGATAGGGCGATAGTGAGCCTGTTTAAAAAGAGCACCGCGACGAACGCCAGGGAGACGAGCGCCGCGAACACCAGGAGCGCCTCTTTTACGTTTAGCCTGCCGTTTGCAAGCGGGCGGGAACTGGTCCTCTCCACATACGGGTCGAAGTTCCTGTCCGCCACGTCGTTTATCGCGCACCCGGCGCTGCGCATAAGGAAGGTGCCTGCGATGAATATGAGGAGGTTCCTAACGGTAGGGGAGCCGTCTGAAGCGATGAATAGGGACCAGAGGGTCGGCCACAGGACGAGCAGCGTCCCGTACTGCTTAGGAAGCCTTACGAGATCCGATACGGCCGTAAGCTTTCTTATCACAAGAGCGTTGGAGCTCATACCTGTACCCATGCTTATCTGTCTCCGGCCTTTATGTTGACGGAGGGCCTTTGTATAAGCCGCGGATTCGTGGGCGAGGGGCGCTTTAAGCACCTCGCTGGCGCGGCCGTTCCTTTTTGTCGCAGGCGGTTTTTCAGACGCCTGTTGCCTAATGGCACGGGACGACCTCGGGGCTGAATATCTCCAGGACAGAGGCCTTTATGACCCAGTCGTCCTTACCCTGTCTGTTAAAGAGTATGTAGCGCCTGGCGGCAAGGGGCGAGGCCGGGTCTTTTCCAACGGCTTTTGAGACGCGCCCGCACTCAACGGTAGCCACCTCGAGCCTTTCCTTGCAAAAAAATATCTTATTCGAGTTCAGCACCCTGCCCAGCGGCTCGTTGCTGTATCTTTCGAGTTCATCAATAAGCCCTGGACGCAGGCGCGAGAGCGGGATAAGAGAGTGCGCGTAGACGAGCTTCTTTTTACCGTCGGTCAGCCATACGTCCCTGACTAAGGCGTCTGTTCCCGGCTTCTCTTCGAGGTAGGAGGCCAGACTGTCATCCAGCCTGGTCGTGCCCCTGTGCATGACCTCTACCTCTACCCTGCCGCCGCTGAGGAGCTCAAGCTCAAGCGTCATCGACCCGTCCGAGAGAAGAAGGAGAAGCTGATGAGGCTTCAGGCCCTTGAGTTCAGGCCTGCCCTGCTCTTTCTCGGGGTTGAACCACCCCCGCGCCAGAGTGTACCATGGGACTTCTTCCATAAGGGGTGAAATTACCACATAGCTCCTTTTTGGTCAATAAAGGAGTACTTCAGGTTTTTTCAGTGGGCCGGTGAAATCTTTGAGGACTATGAACCATCCCGGAGCTTACTCCGGGGTGGTTCATTTTTAACGTTCTTCAACAAGCATAGCGAGTGGATTCTCCGCAGCTTGCCGCGGGGAGGAGCGAGCGAATTACAAACGATAAATTCCTTACTTGAAAATTCTCCGCAGCTTGCTACGGGGAATTTCAACCCCTTGGGTCTTGAGCCCTGGGAGGTTTCATAGTCGGCGGTCTCGGAACGTCAAAAAAAGCCGCAACCAACAGACCCTGTTGGTTGCGGCTTTTATCTCTTTTGTCCGGTCTTTAACTCGCCGCGTAGCGGGGCGGGTGATGGTGTCAGCTCTGAGGTTCTTTTTCAGGCGGAGCGGGGGTCTCCGCCTGCGCGGTTTCAGCGGCCTTTAAAAAGGCGTCCACGCTGTATCTTATGGCCGCAGCCGTGCTCTTGTTCGGCCCGCGCAGTATCTTGAGGAGCTTCCCTACATAGATTATCTCATC
>JACRNN010000015.1 GCA_016234955.1 Deltaproteobacteria bacterium
GGGGTTTATTATGACGGTGCCGGTGGTGCCGTCCACTATTACCGTATCGCCGTTTTCGGCCTTGCGCGTAACGCTCTCGAGGCCGACTACCGCCGGTATCTCGAGGGAGCGGGCCATTATGGCGATGTGGGAGGTCTTGCCGCCGGCGTCCGTCAGGAAGCTCAACACCATGCCCTTGACCATCTGGGCGGTGTCCGCCGGCGTTAAGTCGCGGGCGATGACGATGGAGGGGGTCTTTATCTCGGCCACGGACTCGTGCTTCCTGCCCATCAGGTTTACAAGCACCCTGTTGACTATGTGCTCTATGTCCTTGGAGCGCTCCCTCAGGTACTCGTCGTCTATCTTGTCGAAGTACTCCATCACGCCCTTAAGGACGGTATCGAGGGCCCATTCGGCGTTGACGTGCTCCTCTTTTATGACCTTGACGGTGTCGTTGATGAGCATATTGTCCTTGAGTATCATCAGGTGCGCGTCGATGATGCTTATATGCTCCTTGCCCCGCCTGTCCTCCTCCATCTTCTTCTTGATGCGGTTGAGCTGGTCCCAGGAGTCGTTGAGGGCCTTTTCAAACCTCTCTACCTCCTTCTCTACGTCAGAGGCGTCGATATAGCAGTAGTGCGCCGGCTCCACGACCCCGGTCTCCATGAGATAGGCCTTCCCGATGACGATCCCCGAGGAGACGCCTATCCCTTTCATCAATATGACCTGTTTCTTCAAATCAGCCATCACTCCTCGCCGAACCTGTCTTCGATAAGCCCCCCGATGGAATCGACCGCGCTCTGCGCGTCCGGGCCGGCGGCCTTTACCGTGATGACGGACCCCTGCGCCGCCGCCAGGATAAGTATGCCCATGATGCTCTTGCCGTTGACCTCCTGGCCGTTCTTCAACACGGATATGTCGCAGGAGAATTTGTTCGCAAGCTGGACAAAGAGAGAGGCCGCGCGGGCGTGGAGCCCGAACTTGTTTTTTATGGTGTAGTCCCTCACCACTGCATTATTCCGCATATCCGCCATTACCTTGTATCTCCGATCATGGATTAAAAACCTGATACCGCCCCGTAGACTATGAGCGGGATGGCGACCGCGTAGATAACCGCCGATATCGAGACGCCCTTTTTAATAGAGAGGCTTAGGAGGAACGCCGCCCCTGATATGATAATGACCGCCGCGACGGCCCACCCCGCCGCGTGGCCGCGGCCGGCTGAGGCCGGGATACTGGCCGCGGCCGAGGCCACGAGCACCCCGAGTATGGCGGAGGCCGCATAGCGCGCCCTTATCGACCAGCCAGGCAGATCGAGCCCCTTGATATAGCCCACGACGCCTTCGCCGAGCGCATACCCTTTTTTCAATCCGTTCCACCTCATCCATAGATGAAACGTGTTATACACGGCGAGGAATATCACCGGCCCCCAGATGCCCCAGAGAATGGTCGCGGCCACGCCGGCGCACGAGGCAAGAGGCCTCAAGCCGCTCCAGAAAAAAGAATCGCCTATGGCCCCGTAGGGGCCCATGACCTTATTCTTGAACTCCGCCGGAGCCGGCGGAGTGCGCTCGCCGTCCCTGGCCTTTTCCTCAAGGCGCATCACGGCCCCGATAACCGGGGAGGCCATGTAGGGGTGCGCGTTGTAGTAGACCAAGTGCCTCTTCACGGCGTCATTCCCGGCCTTTTCATCGTCCCCGTATATCTCCCTCAGCGCCGGGGATATGGCCGCCGCGAACCCGAGCCCCTGCATCTTCTCAAAGCTCCATGCCGATTGGATGAAGAAGGAGCCGAGGAAGACGCGCAACATCGTGTACTTTGAGACCATTTAGATGCAACCTCCAAGGCTTGAATGCCCATAGACTTATAAAAACGCTATAATGAAACCCCTGAGGCTTATTAATCGTCTCATAATAGTATCGACATAAACTCCATCTCGGTTATCGGTTGTCTGTTATCGGTAAAAATACGCCTTTATCCTTCACCGATAACTGATAACAGTCCGGAAACACGCGGGAATGACATCGTGGGCTGGCTGGATTTATGTAAAGACCATTATGAAACCGTTCATAAATATCCCCCGACATGTCGGAACGCTATAAAAACGCAAATACTATCGCCGCGACTATGCCTGAAGCGGCGAAGACCAGAGCCCCTCTTTTATCAGTATACACGGAGTTCAACGCAACCGCCATGCCGAGCACGGCGCACCACGCAAAGGCCGGGAGCAGGCGCCAGTGAAGGCCTGTGCGCGAAAATATCAGGCGCGAAAGAAAAAACGCCGGAGCCGAGACGAGGAAGAGGGCCAGGGCGTTCGTCGTGAAAAAAAACGCCAGTCCCTTGAGATTCTCCATCGCAAGGCTTATCCGGACGCCCTTTTCCACGGCCCCCTGCGCACTGTCGAAAAACCTGAGGTTCGCCCTGCGTGTAAACGTGTCCGCCAGATGGAAGACCCTGCTCAAAGGGAGCATGGCCACGAGCGAAAGCGGGAGGGCCGCGACCACTCCGGCGGCGATCAAGCGCCGGCCTGATTCCACCCCGGCGTTTAAGCCCATGGCGTCGATTATCGTTATAGTCATGGCTGATACCATCACGGAGAGGTCCGTCTCATGGACCGGTATATACCTGCCCACCGGAAAATCCCCGATAAAGATAAGCTCGAGCAGGGCCCCCACGATAAGCCCGGCCGAGGGATTGCCGAGGATGTAGCCTATCACCGGGGCGGCGACTATGGGACGGGAGACCATGGTCTGCAGCGCCGCGGTCCTGTCCAGGGACAGAAACCCGCCGGCAAGGGAGACCTTGAAGGCGTCGTAGAGCGCCTCCGTCGTCATCGCCGTCCCTCTTCCATCATTGGTATATACTCCGCGGGCGGACTTGCCGGCACGTCCCTGACGTCTATGGACACGCCCATATGCCTGAACCTCCGCAGTATTTCCTCGTCCTCACGGTTGACTGTCACGTACGGGGTTACGCGCCTGCCGTCTTCGTGATGGATGTTCCCGAGGTTGATGGACGTGAACCTTATCCCCATGTCGTAAATCCTCAGCGCGTCCTTCAAGTCCCCGACTATCAATATCGTCCGTTCCTTAGCGGGCCCATCCCCGCGCAGGCGCCCCACGGCGTCGTCTATGGACTTGACGTAGACGTTGAGCCCTTTGTACCCGCACGACCCGATTATCTCGGAGACGAGGCTGTCGCCCGCGGCCTCGTCAGAGGCCACAAGGAGAGAGTCCGCCTTCAGAGAGTCCGCCTTCAGGAAAGGGACCCAGGCGCAGATAATCTGGCCGTGCAACAACCTGTCGTCTACCCGTACAAGAATGATCATACCGGCCCGAGTAAGAATGTGCCCCCTTCCATCCCGGCGGGGGGCGGGTTTTTAACGATCCGAATCCCGCTCGGTTTTAAAACCCGGTGGGGTTTTAGCGTTCTGAAACCACCTCGGTCTTCAGGCCCGTGAGGATTTCAGCGTTCTGAAACCACCGGGGCCTTGGCGCCTCGGAGGGATCATTTTTTCTCCTTGAGCATATGCCCGGCTATGACGATGCTCTCCCGGCCGTATTCCTTCAGAAGAAGCACGAACTCGTTCAAGGGCCTCTCGGACCTGTGCCCCGCGAACTTGATCAGGAGCGGCAGGTTCACGCCGGTTATGACCTCCACCCTGCCCTCCTCCATGAGCGAGAGGGCTATGTTCGTCGGCGTGCCGCCGAACATGTCGGTAAAGACGACCACACCCTTGCCGCTGTCGACCTCCTTGATGGCGGCGGCGATCTCGCCCCTTATCCTGTCGCTATTGTCGGCGTTCGTTATCGATACCGTCCTTACGTTCTCCATCCCGCCGGTTATCGATTCGGCGGCGGCGAACAGGCTTTCAGCGAGCTTGCCATGAGTCACTACAACTGCTCCCGTCATATCTCACCCCTGCGGACACGGAGCGCCGCTCCGCTACGATTTTTGGATGTCCCTGTGCCTTTTTTTGACGACGACCATCTCGGGGAATCGCCCGGAGGCCAGCGCCTCGGTTATGACTACCGACCTGTGTTTCCCGCCGGTGCAGCCGACGGCTATGGTAAGGTAGGATTTGCCTTCCTTCCAGTATAGGGGGATAAGATAGCTTATCAGCGCCTCGAACCTCGTAAGGAACTCCTTTGTCTCCTCCCTCGACAGGACGAACTCCTTGACGTCCTCATCGAGGCCGTCATGCCATCTGAGGGAATCCACGAAGAATGGGTTGGGCAGGAACCGAGTGTCCATCACCAGGTCGGCGTCCACCGGCACTCCGTACCTGAACCCGAACGACACCATGTTCACGGTAAGCTTCTCGCACGTCAAAGGCCCTGAGAAATACTCCTTGATCAGGTCCCTCAACTGATGGACCGTGAAGTAGGTGGTATCGACCACCTTATCGGCGTTATCCTTCAGTTCATTAAGGAGTTCCCTCTCTATCCGTATCCCGTCAAGGGGCCTCTCCATGGCGGCTATAGGATGGCGCCTGCGCGTCTCGCTGAACCTCCTCACGAGCGAATCGTCGGACGCCTCGAGGTAGAGTATCTCGACCTTGTAGCCGGCCTTCCTGACCTCCGCCAATGTCCCGGTGAAGTCCTTCAGGAATTCGCCCTCCCTCACGTCGACCACGGCCGCCACCCTGGTTATCTCCCCGGTGCGGGCCAGGAGCTCCATGAACGTGGGCAGGAGAGAGACCGGCATGTTGTCCACGCAGAAAAAACCCATGTCCTCCAGCGCCTTTATGGCCGTGCTCTTGCCCGAACCGGAGGGGCCGCTTACCACTACGAGACGTATCTCCTTCAATTCCGCCCTTTCATCACGTCTTCGAGGTGCGCCTTCAGGTTCCTCGCGGAATGGTGCCCCATAATCTTGAGTATCTGGTTCCTCGCCGCCACTTCCACGATCGTCGCCACGCTCCTTCCGGGGCTCACCGGCACCATCAGGTACGGCAGGTCCACCCCGAGGATGGAGTACATATTCTCCTCGAACCCGAGCCTTTCGTACTCGCTCTCCTGCTCCCACTTGACAAGCTCCACCACTACGTCCATCTGCTTCTTTTCCCTTATGGCCGTGATGCCGTAGATGTCCTTTATGTTGACTATGCCGAGCCCCCGTATCTCCATATGGTACCGTATGAGG
>JACRNN010000016.1 GCA_016234955.1 Deltaproteobacteria bacterium
ATCGTCATCGCCCGCGACTTAACGCCGGCGGACACCGCCCAGATGGTCAAGGGCATGGTGTTGAGCTTCCTGACGGACGCCGGCGGCAAGACCTCCCACATCGCCATAATGGCCCGCTCGCTCGAGATACCGGCGGTGGTCGGCCTCTAGAGCGTCACGCGCAAGGCCGAGAACGGCGATACGATAATAGTGGACGGCACCACCGGCACCGTCATAATAAACCCCTCGGAAAGCGTCGTAGACGTATACAGGAAGAGGCAGGAGAAGTACGCGGACTACGGCAAGGCCCTCTTCCACTACAAAGACCTCTCGTGCGAGACTACCGACGGCAGGAGGGTGCGCCTCATGGGGAATATGGAGATAGCCGAGGAGATAGACTCCCTCATCGAGCACGGCGCCGAAGGGATAGGGCTTTACAGGACCGAGTACCTCTACCTCAACCGCAAGGACCTTCCCACCGAGGAAGAGCACATACGCGCCTACAAACAGCTGGTAAAGAGGATGTCGCCCCACCCGGCCATCATAAGGACGCTCGACATCGGGGGCGACAAGTCCATCGGCGGGATAGACATGGGCAAGGAGATAAACCCGGCCCTCGGTTTGAGGGCCATACGGTACTGTCTCAAGAACGTCGAGATTTTCAAGACCCAGCTGAGGGGGATACTGCGCGCCAGCGCCAGCGGCAAGATAAAGGTCATGTTCCCCATGATCTCCGGGATAGACGAGATAAGGAGGGCGAAGGCGGTGCTTGAGGAGGCGAAGGCCGAGCTCAAGGCCGAGGGCAGGCCCTTTGACGCGGGGATCGAGATAGGGGTGATGATAGAGGTCCCTTCAGCCGCCATAATAGCCGACATGATCGTCAAGGAGGTCGACTTCATTTCCATCGGCACCAACGACCTGCTGCAGTACTCGCTGGCCATAGACAGGGTGAACGAGCACGTGGCGTACCTCTATGAGCCGTTCCATCCGGCGGTCCTCCGGATAATAAAGACCGTGGCGGACGCGGCGAACAAGGCCGGGGTGAGCGTGGGGGTCTGCGGGGAGATGGCCGGGGAGCCCGAGTACGCCCTTATACTCCTTGGCTTCGGGGTGCAGGTGCTCTCCATGAACGCCTTTTCCATACTCAGGGTCAAGAGGCTCATAAGGTCGGTAAGCCACGCCGAGGCGAAGAAGATATGCAAGACCATCATCGGGATAGCCACGGCCAAGGAGGTGGAGCATTACATAACCTCGAAGCTGCCCGGCCTGTATAAGGAAGAGTTCTGGAGCTGACACGCCGCATGGCCGGGAATCGGCCGGCGGCGTCATGACCTGCCCTCCGTACCGGCCGGCGGACTGGTTTGCCGCGCCCGTGAGCCGCCCCGGCAGCGAGCGGAGCCGACACCCCCGGCGCCCTGCATGGCGCGAAAGACCCTGAACAAAATATTCGCATGAAAATGCGCGGCGAGCGCGGGTCCCGCGGCCCTGGCTCAAGCGGGCTTCAAAAATCTTGTTGACAATTTACGCTCAAGATTAAATAATATATAATTCACTGAGCAAAAAGAATTAATAAAGGAGGGTGGGAATGAGGGAGCATTTATTCACATCGGAATCAGTTACTGAAGGGCATCCGGACAAGGTGGCCGACCAGATATCCGACGCGGTGCTTGACGCGATCTTTAAGGAGGACCCCCGCAGCAGGGTCGCCTGTGAGACCCTTGTCACAACGGGGCTTGCGCTCATCGCCGGGGAGATAACCACAAAGGCGCATATCAACTACCAGGACGTCGTAAGAGAGACCATCAGGGACATCGGCTATACGGACGCGAGCATGGGGTTTGATTACCGCACATGCGCCGTTATGGTGGCGCTGGACAGGCAGTCCCCGGACATCGCCATGGGGGTAGACAGCTCCGAGGCGAAGGAGCAGGGCGCCGGGGACCAGGGGCTTATGTTCGGCTACGCGTGCGACCATACCCCTGAGCTCATGCCCATGCCGATAGACCTCGCGCACAAGGTGACGATGAGGCTGTCCGAGGTCAGGAAAAAGGGGATACTGAACTTCATAAGGCCAGACGGAAAGAGCCAGATTACGGTAAGGTACGCCGACGGCAGGCCGGCCTCCGTCGATACCGTGGTGGTCTCCACACAGCACGCGCCTGATGTAGACCAGAAGACCATCAGGGAGGCCGTCATGGAAGAGGTGGTCAGGAAGGCTATACCGGCCAACCTCCTTACCTCCAAGACGAAGTACCACATAAACCCGACCGGCAAGTTCGTGGTGGGCGGCCCTCACGGGGACTGCGGGCTTACCGGCAGGAAGATAATAGTCGACACCTACGGCGGCCATGGGAGCCACGGCGGCGGGGCGTTCTCCGGGAAAGACCCATCCAAGGTCGACAGGAGCGCGTCATACCTCGCCAGGTACATAGCCAAGAACATCGTCGCCGCCGGGCTCGCCTCCGAGTGCGAACTCCAGCTCGCCTACGCCATAGGAGTGGCCGACCCCGTGTCGGTCATGGTGGACACGTTCGGCACCGAGAAGATACCCGAGGAGAAGATAGAAGACCTTGTGAGGGCGCACTTCAGGATGAAGCCCGCGGAGCTTATAAAAGACCTGGACCTGCTGCGGCCCATATATAGAAACACGGCCGCTTACGGGCACTTCGGC
>JACRNN010000017.1 GCA_016234955.1 Deltaproteobacteria bacterium
CTGGATCATCCGCCTTTCTATCTGGTCTATCTCGGTAGGCATGCTGTCTATCTCGATCCTCAGGCGCGAGGCCGCCTCGTCCATAAGGTCTATGGCCTTGTCCGGCAGGAACCTGTCGGCTATGTACCTGTTGGAGAGCGTTGCGGCCGCCACTATGGCCGAGTCCGCTATCCTCACCCCGTGGTGGACCTCGTAGCGCTCCTTGAGCCCCCTCAATATGGCTACCGTGTCCTCCACCGCCGGCTCCCCGACAAATACCGGCTGGAACCTCCTTTCGAAGGCCGCGTCCTTTTCTATGTGCTTTCTGTACTCATCGAGGGTCGTTGCCCCCACGCACCTGAGCTCGCCCCTTGCAAGGGCGGGCTTGAGCATGTTGGAGGCGTCCATCGCCCCTTCCGCGGCCCCCGCGCCCACGAGGGTGTGTAGCTCGTCTATGAAGAGCACCACCGAGCCCTGGGCCTCGTTTATCTCGCGCATGAGCGCCTTGAGCCTGTCCTCGAACTCCCCCCTGTACTTCGTGCCCGCTATAAGGGCGCCGAGGTCGAGCGCCAGGAGCCGCTTGTTCTTGAGCGTCTCTGGCACGTCCCCGCTCACTATCCTCTGGGCCAAGCCCTCCACGACGGCGGTCTTGCCGACCCCGGCCTCGCCTATGAGGACGGGGTTGTTCTTGGTGCGCCTGGAGAGCACCTGTATGACCCTTCTTATCTCGTCGTCCCTGCCTATGACCGGGTCGAGTTTGTTGGACCTCGCGAGCTCGACCAAGTCCCTGGTGTACCTGGCGATAGACTGGTACTTCTCCTCCGGCATCTGGTCCGTGACCCTCTGCGTCCCCCTTAACGATTGAAGGGCCTTCAATACCGCGTCCCTGGTAACGCCCTGGCTCAAGAGTATCCTCGATGCCTCGGAGCCCTTTTCAGAGACTATCGCGACCAGTATGTGCTCCACGGAGACGAACTCGTCCTTCATCTCCTTTGCGACCTTGAACGCGGCGTCGAGGACGGTCTTGAGCCTCTGGGAGATGAACGTCTCGGCCGTTGCGCCGTAGACCTTCGGCGCCTTATTGATGACGTCCTCAAGCTGCGACTTGAGGAGCCCGGTATTCGCCCCTATCCTCTGGAGTATCGGGGCCGTGAGCCCGCCTTCCTGCACGACGAGCGCGAGCAGAAGGTGCTCTACGCCGACCTCCTGTTGCTCCTTTGACTCGGCGATGCGCTGGGCCTCCTGGACGGCCTCCTGCGATTTTATCGTAAACCTGTCAAGCCTCATGACGTCTCCTCGCGTTTGTGCGGATAAGGGCGGTTTTTAAGCTGAAACCCTTTTTAAGAGGCACCCTTGATAATGTAGGCTCCGAAAGGGGTTTTGTCAAGGAGCGGGGGGGCTTGACAACGGCTTTGGCCCCGGCCCGGGTCCGCTCCCCCCTATTGCCTTTTGCCTCGGGATGTCTTATAAATAGGAGATGACCCTTGATATACTGAACAGGCCCGAGGCAGAGGCCCTGAGCGCGTTAAAAGGGCTCGGCTTCCTCGATGCAAGGGCGGCGTTGAAGAACTTGTTGCTCATGACCTCCGGCGCGGTGCGCCCGCGCGCGGAGGAGATATTGAAGTGCGCCGCCGACTCCCCATCCCCTGACGGGGCGCTCAATAACATCGAGTCCGTCTTTAAGGAGCTCCCCGCGGCGCTCCTTGAAAAGACCGTCAACGATATCGCCGCGCTCAAGGACCTCATCTACATATGCGGCTCCTCACGCCTTCTCTCAAGCACGGTATCGCAGAACCCGGAGTACCTCGGCTGGCTGTTTTTCGAGGGCGGCCTCTCCGAGACCGGGGATTTCAACGCCTTTAAATCGGAACTTGAGAGGCTTACAGGGAAGACAGGCTCGATAGACGCGATGGCAAAGGCCCTCAGGGTCTACAAGCAGAAGGAGTACTTGAGGATAGGCTCAAGGGACCTTCTCCGGGTAGCCCCTGTCCAGGAGACCACGCGGGAGCTGTCCGACCTCGCCTCCGCCGCGCTCGATTGCGCCGTGGGGTTCGCGCTCTCCGAGCTTAAAAAGGGCTACGGCAGGCCCATGTGCGACAATGGGGACGGCCCTGTCAAGGAGGCGGAGTTCACGGTAATCGGCATGGGCAAGCTCGGAGGCGGGGAGTTGAACTTCTCCTCGGACATAGACATACTCTACATCTACTCCTCGGACAAAGGCGAGACCGAGGGCATAGGCGGCAACGAAGCGTCCCGCATAAGCCTCCACGCCTTTTTCGTTAAGCTCTCCACGATGGTCAACAGGCTCATCGGCTCGGTAACCGAGGACGGGATGGTATTCAGGATAGACCTCGACCTGAGGCCAGAAGGCCGGAGCGGGGACATGGCCAACTCCTTGAGGAGCGCCGAGATATACTACGAGTCCTGGGGCCAGTCCTGGGAGAGGGCCGCCATGATAAAGGCCCGCCCGGTGGCCGGGTCGATGGCGCTCGGCGAGGCCTTCCTCTCCATGATACGGCCGTTCGTATTCAGGAAGTACCTCGACTTCACGGCCATAGAAGAGATAAAGTCGATGAAGGAGCGGATAGACCTGAGCCTGCTCCGGAAAAACGCCGAGGCCATAGACGTAAAGCTCGGCGCCGGCGGCATACGCGAGATAGAGTTCTTCTGCCAGGCCCTCCAGCTCATACACGGCGGCAGGGACGTTGACATCAGGGAGAAAAACACCCTGAAGACCATAGACAGGCTCCTTGCAAAGGGCTACATAAAAGAAGACGAGGCCAGCGGCCTCAGAGAGGGGTATATATTCCTCAGGAACCTCGAGCACAGGATACAGATAATGGAGGGCAGGCAGACCCAGGCGATGCCCGCGAGGGCGGAAGAGCTTGAGAGGCTCGCAAGGATGATGGGGTTCAAAGACGGGGCGGGCAAGTCGGCGAGCGCCCTATTCCTCGAGGAGTACAGGAAGAGGACCGCCTCCGTCCACGAGATCTACAGGTCTCTCTTCTACAGGGCGGGCGGCAAAGAGGGGTCCGAGGAGGTCCTCGATCTTTTTTCCCCGGATATGACCGCGGAGGAGGCCGGGGCAAGGCTAACAAGGCTCGGCTTCAAAGACCCCTCGACCGCGTGGAGGAACCTCTTGCTCCTCAAGACCAGGCCCCCCTACGCGCGCCTGAGCGCAAAGGCGCACCTGCTCCTGCAAAGGCTCGCGCCGGGGTTTGTATCGCTGGCCGCGGCCTCTCCTGACCCGGACAGGGCGCTCGCGCACCTTGAGCGTTTCATCTCTTCGGTTGGGGCGCGCACGGCGTTTTATTCGCTCCTTGCGGAAAACCCGTTGGTGTGCGAGGAGCTTGTCCGGCTCTTCGGGACCTCCGTATTCCTCTCCAGGGAGCTGATAGAACGCCCGGAGAGCCTCGATATGCTTCTGTCAAAGGAGTTGGCCCTGCCGTACAAGCGCAGGGCCGGATTTTTCGATGAGTTCGCCGAGGGGCTTGAGAGGGCCGCGGATTACGAGGAGCGGCTCGACCTGCTGAGGCGCGTCAAGGGGCTGGAGATATTCAGGATAGGGATAAACGGCATCCTCGGCAATTTGAGCCCCAAGCAGGTCTCCGCGCAGATAACCTTCCTCGCCGAGGCGGCGCTTGATACGGCCTTGAAGGTATCCCGCCAGGAGCTTGCAAGGACGCACGGAGAGCCACGGGGGGCGCGGTTCTCCGTCATAGGGCTCGGCAAGCTCGGAGGGAAGGAGCTCATCTACGGCTCCGACCTCGACATCATCTTTGTCTATGAGGACGGGGGCGCCGGTTCCACGGACGGGCGCAGACCTATATCGAACCACGAGTTCTTCGTAAAGCTCGCCCAGAGGACCATCAGCGCGCTCACCCTGAGGACGAGGGAGGGTTTCGCCTTCAACGTCGATACGAGGCTTCGCCCATCCGGCGGCTCCGGGGCGCTCGTGATATCGAGGGACGCCCTTTTAAAGTACCACATGGAGAAGACCCAGGTCTGGGAGCGTCAGGCATTTATAAAGGCGCGCCCGGTGGCAGGGGACCTGGCCCTCGGCTTTGAAGCGCTCAAGGGGCTCGAGGATATACTGTACTCAAAGCCGCTCATCGCCGGCGATGTCGACGAAATGCTCCGGATAAGAAAGAGAATGGAGCTGGAAATTGCCAAAGAGGGCCCGGACAGGTATAATATAAAAACCGGGCGCGGGGGCCTTGTCGACATCGAGTTCCTGGCGCAGGCCCTGCAGCTCAAATACGGCGGGGGAAAAAAAGGCCTGCGGACCCTCTATACTCTGAAGGCGCTCTTGAGGCTCTTTAAAGAGGGGCTCCTGCCAAAGGACGAGTATCTCTTTTTGAAAGAGGCCCATCTCTTCTACAGGCTCCTTGAGACGCAGTTGAGGATAGTGCACGACAGGCCTGAGGGCTATCTCATCAGGGGTTCGGAGGATATCTCCACGCTCGCCAGGAGGACCGGATACTCGGGCAAGGAGGCGGCCGAGGCGCTCCTGAAAGATTATCTGCGCTACTCTGACAAGGTAAGGGAGATATATCTTAAGACCCTTGAGGGGCTCAAGGGCGTCTGAAAATGCGTGGCGGGCGGACTCGCCCGATAGAAAAGCCGCGGGGAATACGCTCGCTATGCATGTTCAATTTTTTAACGTTCTAAACCCCCTTGGGCCTTGAGTCCGGGGAGGTTTCATATATCATAACGATACGCCGCAAAAAGGGGTGGATTCCTTTGGACTCAGGCTACGGAAAACTCTCAAAGATAAGCGTGCCCAGACTGCTCCACCTCATCTACTCAAAGAATGATGCGGCCGCGGTCCTGGAGATGGTGCGCGAGCCGGCGAGGAAGCGCTTTTTCTTCAAGAACGGCCTGCCGGTGGCCGCCTCATCCAATATCCTGAACGAGGTGCTGGGAAGGCTCCTGGTCCAAAAGGGGGTGATTTCCCAGGACGATTACCAGAGGTCTCTGGAGGTGGTCCTCAGAGAGAAAAAAAGACACGGAGAGGTCTTGATCTCCATGGGCATGATCTCCCGCGAGAAGCTCGACGACTTCCTCTCGCTGCAGTTGAAGGAGCGGATATTGAAGGTCTTCGGCTGGACGGAGGGAGAGTACCGCTACGCCGTGATACCGCGGCTCCCCGCCAACATGAGCGAATACCCTCACCACCCCGCGGCCCTGATAATCGACGGCATAGAGCTCGGGTTCTATCCCGACTCCAGCGCCAGGGAGGAGCTCAGGGGCTACCTCGACAAGAAGACGAAAGTCCGCGGCGCCCTCGGGAGATACCGTCTTGAGGACCTCCGCCTCAACCTGCAGGAAAGACGGTTCCTCGACCTCTTCGACGGCGCGCGCACGCTGCGGGAGATACTCGACACGGCGGCCCTCCTGAGGCACCGGGCCGTCTCGCTCGCCTTGAGCTTCATCAACATGGGGCTTGTAAACGTGGAGGGGTTGAGCGAGGGTTTTGAGATGCTCGGCCCCGGCACGGAGGCGTTGCAAGCCGTCGAGCAGGCCGGGGGCGACTCCCGGCTCAACGCGGAGTTCCTTTTCGTAAAGGCGAAGTCCGCCCTCCATAACCGCGACTACCGGAGCGCAGTGGAGGTACTCAAAAAGATCACCGATATAAACCCGCTCGAGGGCGAGTACTGGGCCTACCTCGGCTGGGCCGTCTACAATGAAGACCACGGCAGGATAAAGGAGGCCCAGGCGCTCATCAAGGACTCTATCGACCTCGATAACGACATCGACATGGCCTGGTACTTCCTCGGCGTCCTCTTCCTCGAGCAAGGCGACCTCTCCTGGGCTGAAAGGACGTTTAAGACCGCTCACGCAAAAAACCCGTGGATCTCCGAAGCCCTCGTCGAGCTCAAACGGCTCGAGATGGCAAAGGCCCTCGCGCCCCGGCCTGACGCCGCCAGGAGGGCGCTCTACACCGATTACTTCTCCTTCTCGAAAGACCCGTTCTCCCCTGCCCCCTTGCTCGCCCCGCTTGCCGGGGAAGAGGCAAGGTGCGTGGACGAGCTCGCGCGGGGGGTGGAGAATAACGCCGGCGGGATGCTCTTGACCGGCGAAGAGGGCGCGGGCAAGACCACCGCAGCCCTCGAGCTTATCAGGAGGCTTTCAAACAGCCGGGTCCTCAGCGCCCTGGTCCTTGAGCCGGAGGATAAGGAGCTCAGGCTCATGAGGACCATCAACTCGGAGCTTTACGCCCCAGCCGAGTCCCAGTCCATAAGGGAACTGCTCATAAGTCTCGGGAGCCGCGTCTCACAGAACGCCGTCCTCGGCGGCCGCACCCTTATAATCATCGACCGGGCGGAGACGCTCACGGAGGGGTGTCTGAAGTTAGTGCAGTACCTCACGAGGCTAAAGACCCTTCAGATGGTTCTCGTTGCCCGGCCCGCCTTTATCGAGCGGCTCAAAGCGCCTGAGTTCAATGAGCTCGACCAGAGGCTCTCAACGAGGCTCTCTCTCGGGCCCTTCACCCTTGAGGATACCAGGGCGTTTATCCTGCGCAGGATAGAGTCCGCGAGCAAAGGCGGCACAAGGCCGATAATAATAAAGGACTCCGCCCTCGATCTCCTCCACTCACAGAGCCGCGGGCTTGTTTCTCTTGTAAACGCCAACGCGGCGCGCATGCTCGCCCTTGCCGCGGAATTAAGGACCAATACCCTGGATAAGGAGCTTGTCGAGCTCGCCCTTAAAAGGCCTGAGGGGCGCGGACCCGTGCCTGTAGCCGTTGCCCCGTCCGCAGACACGGCGGCCAAAAAAGAACCCCCTCAGCCTCCGACGGTTAAGGCAAAGGGGGTCGAGGCCGGTGGTGCGAAGGCTGAAAGGTTTGTACCGGCAATGGGGCCTGGCATGGCGGAGGCCGGGTTTGATGAAATGGAAGAGGCCCCAATAGAGCCTGCCGCGGTGTTTGAGGCGCCGGAGAGCCCTCTTTTGGAGGCCGAGGTAGAGCAGGAACAGCCTGAAGCAAGGACCGTGGCAATGGAAGAGGACCCGGCTGTGGCTCCGCCGGCTATGGAGATGACTGCGGGGCCGGCCCAGCCTGTTCCAGCCGCTCAGCCCCCCGCGGCCACCCCGGTCAAGGGGGTTGAAAATACTGAAGCGGGAAGGGGGCTAAAGAGGCTTACGGTAATTATCCTCCTTATCGTGCTCGCCGGCCTTGCCATAGGCGCGGCTACGGGGTATTACTACCTTGTGCAGAGCAACGGCCCGGACTCTACAAAGGGGGCTGTCCCGGTCGCCACACCCCCCGCGCCCGGACCGTTGCCCCAGGAAGCCCCAACCCCACCGGCCGATACGCCCGGACAGTCCGCCCCTAAAGGGGTGGTAAACAACCCCGGAGCAAGCAACGGGGTATCCGAAGGAAAATCGGTTATATTTACGCGCGGCAAGCAACGGGGAATTATACCCGAACATGCATAGCGAGCGCGAGGCCCGCAAGCCTTGTTGCGGGGTCAAGCGAGCGAATCGGATATAGATACTTCCTTACATGTCGAAGATTCCCCGCGGAAAAGCCGCGGGGAGCTTCAAGGAAACATTAAAAATCCCTTGTGAAAGAGGTGACCAGCCATGCCGGAGATGAGCTTTTTCCAGGAGGTGCTCGCAAACCTTGACGAGGCGAACAAGCACCTGAACCTGCCGCCAGCGGTATACGAACGATTGAGGAACCCGCGCAGGGCCCTTATAGTCTCCCTGCCTGTAAAGATGGACGACGGCAGAGTCGAGTTTTTCAAGGGGTACAGGGTACAGTACGACTTCGCAAGGGGGCCGGGCAAAGGGGGGGTACGCTACCACCCGAGGGTCTCGCTCGACGAGGTGACCGCCCTGGCGGCGCTCATGAACTGGAAGTGCGCCGTTGTAGACATCCCCTTTGGCGGGGCCAAGGGAGGGGTGGAGTGCGACCCGACGCGGATGAGCAAATCCGAGCTTGAGAGGCTCACCAGGAGGTATACCTACGAGATAGGGCTTCTGATAGGCCCTGAATCCGATATACCGGCCCCTGACGTCTATACCGACGAGCAGACGATGGCGTGGATGATGGACACCTACTCGATGATGAAGGGGTACGCGGTGCCCGGCGTGGTGACCGGCAAGCCGGTAAGCATAGGGGGGTCGCTCGGCAGGAACAAGGCCACTTCGGCGGGGCTCGTCACCGTTGTTGTGGAGGCGCTCAAGCATCTCGATATGGGGCTCGATAATATCCGCGTGACCGTCCTCGGGTTCGGCAAGGTCGGCTACCACGCCGCCAGGATACTCCATGAAATGGGGGCAAAGGTAATAGGCGTTGCCGACTCCAAAGGCGCCATATACAACCCCAGGGGGCTCGACATAGACGCCGCGCACAGTCACAAGTTGGAGACCGGCGCCCTTAAGGGCTTCAAACCGGCCGAGGATATGACGGTGGACGATCTCCTCGGCATCGAATCCGACGTACTGGTCCCGGCGGCGCTCGAGGGGCAGATACACCGCGCGAACGTCGAGAGGATAAGGACCAGGGTCATCGCCGAGGGCGCGAACAACCCCATAACCAACGAGGCCGACAGGGTCCTGAGGGACAGGAACGTCTTTATACTCCCCGGGGTCCTGGCCAATGCCGGGGGCGTGGTGGTATCTTACTTCGAATGGGTCCAGGACCTGCAGAGGTTCTTCTGGAACGAGGCCGAGATAAACCAGCGGCTCACCGCTATAATCAAGAAGGCGTTCGGGGAGGTGCTCAACATCTCCCTCGAAAAAAAGATAGAGATGAGGACGGCGGCCACGGTCCTTGGCGTCCAGAGGGTCGCCGAGGCTATCATGATACGCGGACTGTATCCGTGAAACCTCTTAGGACTCAAGACCAAAGGGGTTTCAGAACGCTAAAATCCCGCATACCCCCGCCCATAAACCACCCCTAAGCCCAGGCTGCGGGCCGGGCGCTATGCATGTTCATGGCCCGCTAAGCTTGCTTTCGAGAAATTATACCCGGAGGAAAATTAAAAGACTTGAAAACATGCTCTTACTCTGATACATTTGCCTCCTACCGGGGACAAAAAAGTTATCAACAGATGTGAATAAACCTGTGAATACTTTTCGGCCCCAATCCCTGCGGCGGGGCTGGAACTGGGCGTAATGTCTTACCTTTCAACTCTTAGCGTTTCTCTATAAGCGGGCCTCTTTATGACCGACTCCGAACTGATCTGGAAAAGCTGCCTTGCCGGTATTGTCGAGCACGTAAGTCCTCAGCACTTTGCCACATGGTTCCGTCCGATGAAGTTCCTCGGAGGCTCTTCCGACTCGATAGAGCTCGAGGTCCCGAACCGCTTCTTCCTCGAATGGATAAGGGAGCACTATCTGCCGCTCATCCAGGAGGTCATCAGGCGGGTCGCCAAAAAGGACGTCTCCATCGCCTGGAGGGTCGGCGACGAGTCGGCCGACTTGGGCGCCCCCTCAAGCAAGAAGGGGTCTTCGAAAGAGGGCGGGGCAAAGACGGCAAAGCCCGTGGGCCTCGGCCTGAACCCCAAGTACACGTTCGAGAACTTCGTCGTGGGCAAGGCCAACGAGTTCGCGCACGCGGCCTGCAGCGCCGTTGCAAACCACCTCGGCAGCAAATACAACCCGCTCTTCATATACGGGTGCGTGGGTCTGGGCAAGACGCACCTGCTTCAGGCCATAGGGCAGAAGGTCCTGCAGAACAACCCCAACGCCAAGGTCTGCTACTACACCTCCGAGCGGTTCATGAACGACTTCATAAACTTCGTGAGCAGGCAGAAGATGGCGGACTTCAGGGGTAAGTTCCGCAACGTCGACGTCCTGCTCATAGACGACATACAGTTCTGGGCCGGCAAGGAGAGGACCCAGGAAGAGTTCTTCCACACCTTCAACACGCTCTATGAGTTGCACAGGCAGATCGTGGTCACGAGCGACAAGTTCCCCAAAGACATCGACGGGCTTGAAGAGCGCCTGCGGAGCCGCTTTGAATGGGGCCTGGTGGCGGACATTCAACCCCCGGATACCGAGACCAAGATAGCGATCCTCAAGAAAAAGGCGAAGGCCGAGGGCATAAAGCTCCACGACGACGTCGCCGGCTGGCTCGCTTCGGTCAGCAGCTCCAACGTAAGGGAGCTCGAGGGGTTTTTAAACAGGATCCTGGCGGTCTCCAGCCTTACGAACCAGGAGATAACCCTGCAGATGAGCAAGGAGGCGCTTAAAAACCTCCTCAAGGAAAAGGAAGAGAAGGTCCTGACCATAGACGAGATACAGAAGGCCGTCTGCGCGTTCTATAATATAAAGTTTTCGGACTTGAGATCGAAGAGAAGGCATAGGGTCATAGCGCTGCCGCGCCAGGTCGCGATGTACATATCGAGGGAGTACGGGAAGTTCTCTTTCCCGGAGATAGGGTCGTGTTTCGGCGGGAAGGACCACTCAACAGCCATACACGCCGTTAAAAAGTTGGAAAACCCGGAGTTGAAGTACGCGCTCAGGACCATTAAACAGAACCTCGGCGTCAACTGATTTTTTTAACGTTGAAGCTCCCCGCGGCAAGCCGCGCTTAATTTACCCGAAGGAAACAATGAACCACCCCGGAGCAAGCTACGGGGTATCCGAAAGGAAGTATCTATTTCTATTCGCTCGCTATGCATGTTCATAGCTTGCTTCGAGGAATTATACCCGAAGGAAACATTAAAACCCCTTAGGCCTTAACCTGGTAGGTTTCATATAAGACCCCTTGCAAGCCGTGCCGGGCGCAACGCCCTCCATACATTTTCCGGCGCTGTGCGTAACCCTGTTAGTCAACTGTCGGCAACTGTTGATATGGTGTTGGCAAGTTTTGGGCTGTTTGCGTTCTTTCATGAAAAAGGGGAACGATGTTGATAAGCTAAAAGAGACATCAACAGGCAGAGCGTGGTTAAATTCAACTATATTCAACGGCTTGGCGGCTTATAAACATATCTGCAACGCTTACTACTACGGCTGCTAAGCTTTATAATTATTTTAATGAACCACCCCGGAGCAAGCTCAGGGGTATCCGAAGAAATTTACGTTCATAGCTTGCGAAGCAAGCTTCGAGGAATTATACCCGGAGGAAACATTAAAAGGGTGATGAAAAGCACCATTCCATGCAATCCATGTACGGATTGCCAAATTGCGAGGCTTGGCGGAATCCCATTCGGCCAAGCCGTAGTTGAAAAGGCCATGAATGGACTTTTTCAACATACTGATAGAGCAAAGGGGGGATCATAGAGATGAAGTTTACTATAGATAAGGTCAATTTCATAAAGGTGCTCCAAAGGATACAGGGCATAGTGGAGAAGAGAAATACGATGCCCATCCTCGCAAACGTCCTCCTCGAAGCGTCCAGTTCCCGTATTTCAACGATGGCGACGGACCTTGAGGTCTTTATAAAAGACTCCGTACAGGCGGATGTGTCCGAAGATGGCTCCGTGACGGTGAACGCGAGGAAGCTCTTTGAAATAGTAAAGGAGCTCCCGGGAGACACCATATACCTCTCTTCGACAAAGGACGATAAGGTTGCGCTAAAGGCAGGAAAGGCGAAGTTCAACATCATGG
>JACRNN010000032.1 GCA_016234955.1 Deltaproteobacteria bacterium
CATCGCGCTTTACTACGCGCACGGCTCGATGACCGGCGAATACACCTTCAACCTCCTCAAGCTCTACGAGGTCTCGTATCCTTATAACCTTCAGTGGTGGGTCTTTCTTGCGTTCTTTCTGGGGTTCGCCATCAAGGTGCCCATGTTCCCTTTCCATACGTGGCTGCCGGACGCGCACGTCGAGGCCCCCACGGCCGGGAGCGTCATACTCGCGGGCGTACTGCTTAAGATGGGCACCTACGCGCTCTTGAGGTTCAACCTCCCGCTTCTGCCCGACGCAAGCGTCGCGTTCGCGCCGTTCATGCTCACGCTCTCCGTAATCGGCATAGTATACGGGGCGTTCCTCGCCATAGCGCAGAGCGACATGAAAAAACTTGTGGCCTATTCGAGCGTGAGCCACCTCGGGTTCGTCACGGCGGGCATATTCGTGATGAATCAGTACGGCATAGACGGCGGGCTTCTTCAGATGATAAACCACGGCATCTCGACAGGCGGGCTCTTCCTTATCGTGGGGATGATATACGAGAGGAGGCACACCAGGGAGATGCACGAGTTCGGCGGCCTCTCCAAGGTGATGCCCGTCTTTGCCTTCTTTACGATATTCATAGCCCTTTCCTCTATAGCCCTTCCCGGCACGAACGGCTTCATCGGCGAACTGTTGATCTTCATAGGGCTCTTCAAGTTCGGCGTCCTGCCCGCGGCCATCGCGGTCATAGGCGTCGTCCTGGGGCCCATATACATTCTCGGCATGTGCAGGAAGGTCATATTGGGCGGCGTTACCAACCCCGAGAACAAGGGCCTCAAGGACTTGAACGCCAGGGAGATATTTACGCTGATCCCGATAATAATCCTCATACTCTGGATAGGGCTCTATCCAAAGACATTCCTCGGCCTGGCTTCGGCAAGCACGACCCATCTGGTGGATATGGTCAAGGAGAAACAGGCGGCGTCCCGGGGGCAAGGCGCCGTTCATTCGGCGGCGAACGATGCGTCCGGATTACAGGGTACAGGGGCTGCCGTGGCCCGCGCATCACATGGAGACGATTGATGACCGAACTCAATAACGTAGCGGGCTTCCCCATACTTTCATTGATAACGTTCCTGCCGGCGGCCGGGGCGCTCTTTATCATCTTTTTCCTGAAGAAGGAATGGGCCGGGGGCATAAGGTGGACCGCCCTCGCCGTCTCTGTCGTGGAGTTTGTCCTATCGCTCTATCTGCCGTTCACCTTCGACGCGAGTACGCCGGCGTTCCAGTGGGTGGAGAAGGCGCCGTGGTTCGAGCGGTACGGCATGAACTACTTCCTCGGGGCCGACGGCATAAGCCTGCTCCTTGTGCTCCTCACCACCTTCATAACCATCATCTGCATCCTCGCGTCATGGACCGACGTCAAGGCGAAGGTCAAGGGCTATATGGCGCTCCTTCTGCTCGTGGAGACGGGCAGCCTCGGGGTCTTCCTCTCCCTCGACCTCTTCCTCTTCTACGTATTCTGGGAGGCCGTCCTCATACCGATGGTCTTCATCATAGGCATTTGGGGCGGCAACAGGAGGATATACGCCTCCGTGAAGTTCTTCATCTTCACGTTCGTCGGCTCGCTCTTCATGCTCCTGGGCATCATGGCGCTCTACTTCTACCACGGGCACATGACGGGGGTTTATACCTTTGACGCAACGGTCCTTTTCGAGAACCCGCTCCCGGCGGCCATCCAGTACTGGATATTTATCGCCTTCTTCCTCGGTTTCGCGGTGAAGGTGCCGATGTTCCCGGTCCACACGTGGCTTCCGGACGCGCACACGGAGGCGCCTACGGCCGGCTCCATCGTGCTTGCGGCCGTGCTCCTCAAGCTCGGCGCGTATGGGTTTGTAAGGTTCAGCCTCCCTCTCCTGCCGAACGCGTCCATGTCGTTCATGCCGTTCATCATGGGGATATCCCTGTTCGCGATAGTCTACGGGGCGTTCGTGACCATCGGGCTGAAGGACATGAAAAAGCTCGTCGCCTACTCAAGCGTAAGCCACATGGGCTTCGTCATGATAGGGGTGTTCGCGCTCAACGCGGAGGGGCTCAAGGGGTCGATCCTCCAGATGATAAACCACGGCATATCTACCGGCGCGCTCTTCCTCATGGTGGGGATGATATATGAGAGGGCCCATACCAGGATGATAGGCGACTACGGCGGTCTCTTCAAGACCCTGCCCGTGTACGGGACGTTCTTCCTGATAGTCATCCTGTCCTCGATGGGGCTGCCGGTCACCAACGGCTTTATCGGCGAGCTCTTCGTCATACTGGGGGTGTTCAAGGCCAACCCCCTCTACGTCATACCCGTGGTCGTAGGCGTTCTTCTCGGCGCGGTCTACCTCCTGCGTCTCTTCCAGCGCGTATTCCTGGGCGAATTCGTCTACCACGGCCACGAGCCGTTGAAGGACCTCGGCTGGAGGGAGATCATCTCGGCGTTCTCGCTGGTGGTGCTCATATTCTGGATAGGGATAAGGCCCGGGCCGGTGCTCCGGGTAATGGACGCATCCATAGACCACCTTGTGAAGCAGGTCGACACGAATTCCAAAAAGGCCGCTTCATCCGGCGGGATGAGGATGACGGCCTCCTGTGGAAATGAATCAGACAAGCCTTCGGGCGGGCAGGCGGGATCGTCTTCGGGTTCAACGGACGGAGCCCCTGACGCGCACGCCGCTGGCCTGGATCAAGTCTCAGGGAGAGGGAAATGACGCTTAACGATCTCAACATCAACCTGGCCTCGGTTCTTCCTCAGTTGCTTGTTACCGGGCTTGGTCTCCTTGTCCTTGTGCTCGACCTCTTCCTGGACAAAAAGAGCAAGGCGGCCCTGGGGTATGTAAGCATCGCGGGCCTCCTGATGATCCTGCCGATAGCCTTCGTGACCGTCTCGCCGGAAGCGTCTTTCGGCAAGATGGTGATGGCGGACCCGTTCTCCGCGTTCTTCAACGTCATTTTCATCATAGCCGCGCTCTTCTCCGTCCTTATATCCATGGACTACCTGAAGAAGGTCAACGTGGCGAGGGGTGAGTATTACTGCATCATGCTCTTTGCCACCGTAGGGATGATGATCATGGCCTCGGCGGCCGACCTTATCAACCTCTACGTGGGCCTTGAGCTTATGGCGCTCTCCTTCTATGTGCTCGTGGCCTACAGGGTCGACGAGAGGAGGTCCGTCGAGGGGGCGCTCAAGTACTTCGTCCTGGGCGCGCTTTCATCCGGGATACTGCTCTACGGCATATCCTATGTCTACGGGTTCTCCGGGTCGACGAACCTCGCCCATATTGCCCGCTACGCCGTGAACGGCGCGGGCGGCAACCCGTTCCTGTCCCTGGCCATAGCCTTGATAGCCGTCGGGTTCTGCTTCAAGATAGCGGCGTTCCCATTCCACATGTGGGCGCCGGACGCCTACGAGGGCGCCCCGACGCCCGTCACCGCGTTCCTGTCGGTAGGGTCCAAGGCGGCCGCGTTCGCCGCGTTCCTGAGGGTCTTTATCACGGCGTTCTCAGGGGTCAGGCCGCAGTGGTCCGGGATAATTTGGACGCTGTCGGCAGCGACCATGGTCTTCGGCAGCGTCGTGGCGATATCACAGAAGAACATCGTCCGCATGCTCGCCTACAGCAGCATCGCCCATGCGGGCATCATCATGATAGGGCTCCTGACGTATGACGCGGCAGGCGCCTCCGGCGTGATGTATTACCTGCTGGTCTACGCGTTCATGAACATGGGGGCGTTCACGGTGGTCGCCTTCTTCATAAGGGACGGGGGCGGGGGCGAGTCCATAAGCGACTACAAGGGCCTGGCGGCAAAGAGGCCGGGCATCGCCTTTCTAATGGCCCTCTTCCTTTTCTCCCTTGCCGGGGTGCCCCCGACGGGCGGGTTTACCGCGAAGTTCTTCATACTCGCATCCGCCGTAGACGCGCATTATTACTGGCTCGCGGTTATAGGGATTCTGGCCACGGCGATATCCCTCTTCTTTTACCTGAAGGTCGTCTTTTACATGTACATGAAAGACCCTGACGAGCATCAGCAACCCTTGCCCGCGGCCGACTTAACGTACAACGTGGCGCTCTTCGCCGCCGCCGCCGGGACGTTGGTCCTCGGCATATACCCCGCTCCTTTCGTGGGCATGGCTATGGAGGCCATAAAACCGTTTTTTTAATTTTTTAGCGTTCTGAAACTCCACAGGCTTTGCGGGTGGGTCGGGGAGCTTCAAAAACCACTTTTCAGGAGAAGGACGAAATTGACAGCCGATAACAGCCATAATGCGCACGCCGCCGGCCATGATGAACCGTATGCGGCCGCTCCAGCCGAGAGCCACGGCCCGGCCCCCTCTACGGTAGAATGGGAGGAGCCCCCCTTCGACCCCATGACGAACTTTACCCTGCTCGGGTTCCTTCTGGGCAGGCTCCTTGACAAAGACGAGTCGGAAAAGAAGATAGACGTTGTCCTCAATGACTAGCCCGACCATCCTTCTCTCCCCCGCAAAGGTAAACCTGTTCCTGAGGGTCTTAAGAAAGCGCGACGACGGCTACCACGATATCATTACGCTGATGCAGCCTCTAACCCTCCACGACGAGATATCCATCGAGGTCGGTAGCGGAGACGGCATATCCGTAAGCTGCGACAGCGCGGAGGTCCCTGACGGAAGCGGAAACCTTGCCTGCATCGCGGCTGAACACCTCCTTAAAAGCTCGGACATCAAAAAAAAGATCAGGATACGGATAAAGAAGAATATCCCGGTGGCGGCCGGTCTCGGCGGCGGCAGCTCCAACGCCGCAACGGTGCTTATGGGGCTGAACGGCGCCCTGAAGGCCGGCTTGAGCGAGGCCGAACTCCTCTCCATAGGCGGGCGTTTGGGCTCTGACGTGCCGTTTTTCATGCTCGGCGGCCCGGCTTTGGCGAGCGGCAGGGGCACGGAGCTTGAGCGGGTAAGGCTGCCGCGCTATCGGTACGTATTGATAAACCCGGGCTTCAAGGTCTCCACCTCCTGGGCGTACAATAATTTGGACTTGACAAAAGGCCCCAAAAATAATATCTTACCATATTCTGTAAGTGATTTTAACGACATGGAAAGACTCAAGGATCACCTTGTAAACGACCTCGAGACGGTCACCTTACGCAAGCATCCTGAGATATCAAGTCTTAAAAAAGCCCTTATGGAGAACGGGGCGTCTTCCGCGCTGATGTCCGGAAGCGGCCCCACGGTCTTCGGCCTCTTCCGCGACGCGGAGGCGGCTCGGTCGGCCTGCAAGGCCTTGAAAAAGGGGCTCGATGCGAGGCATTCGGTCTTTTTGACTGAAGGCATCGAACATGCATAGCGAGCGCATTCCCCTAAGCCCAAGTTGCGGGGAGCGCCGCTTCCGGGCGCCATGGCAAGTATTACAATGGTCCAATATCCATGCAAAGGTGCCCATGTTTGGGGCGTTGCCAAGCGGTAAGGCACGGGGTTTTGATCCCCGCATTCGGAGGTTCGAATCCTCCCGCCCCAGCCACTAAAGAGGACTCTCAAGGCTTGAGCAGGGTAATGACCTGGTTTCGAGTTCTTCCGCTAACTATATAGACAAGAGACTGGGCAGGCGGCGCGATGCAGCCCCCACATATACGCAGGAGCGAGACAACCCTTAAAATCCGGGGATTTTCAATGGACAGGATCAAGATATTCACCGGCAACTCCAATAAACTGCTTGCGCTCGAGATCTGTGAGCAGCTCGGCATGACCCTCGGCAAATCCGAGGTCAAGAGCTTCAGCGACGGCGAGGTCTACGTCGACATCCAGGAGAGCGTGAGAGGGGTGGAGGTCTATGTAGTCCAGTCCATTTGCACCCCATGCAACGATAACCTGATGGAGCTCTTGATAATGCTCGACGCGTTCAAGAGGGCGTCTGCCCTGTCGGTCACGGCGGTAATCCCCTATTACGGGTATGCCAGGCAGGACAGGAAGGTAGCCCCGAGGACGCCTATCACCGCGAAGCTCGTAGCCGACCTCATCACCGTCGCGGGGGCCTCAAGGGTCGTTTGCGTCGACCTGCACGCCGGGCAGATACAGGGCTTTTTCAATATCCCGGTCGACCACCTGTACGCAACCCCGG
>JACRNN010000033.1 GCA_016234955.1 Deltaproteobacteria bacterium
GAGATGAAGAGGGCGGACCTGAAGGAAGTCTCCAGGGAGGTCAAGGTACATGACTTCAACATGTGGGAGGCCAAACAGAGGCTCATCGAGGCCAACCTGAGGCTCGTGGTGAGCATCGCCAAGAGATACGTCAACCTGGGTCTCAAGTTCTCCGACCTCATCCAGGAAGGCAACATAGGACTGATGAAGGCGGTCGATAAGTTCGACTACAAGAAGGGGTACAAGTTCTCCACGTACGCCACATGGTGGATAAGGCAGGCCATCACAAGGTCCATCGCCGACCACGGCAGGACCATCAGGATACCTGTCCACATGATAGAAACCATAAACAGGCTCCTTCAGACGTCCCGCCAGCTCTTGAAGGAGCTCGGCAGGGAGCCTTACCCTGAAGAGATAGCCGATAGGATGGACATACCCATCGCCAAGGTCAGAAGGATACTGAGGCTCATGAAGCAGACATTGAGCCTCGAGACCCCGATAGGCGATGACGAGGAGAGCTCGCTCGGAGACTTCATAGAGGACGAGAAGTCCCCGTCGCCCGCGGAAGCGGCCA
Source organism: Deltaproteobacteria bacterium (assembly GCA_016234955.1). Taxonomy (GTDB): domain Bacteria; phylum Desulfobacterota; class GWC2-55-46; order GWC2-55-46; family GWC2-55-46; genus JACRLF01. Next base: position 554 of record JACRNN010000033.1, read on the forward strand.
TAGAAAAGGACCTTACGGACCAGACCAGTCTCGTGCTCGAAACGCTCACCCCGCGCGAGGAGAAGGTCTTGAGGATGAGGTTCGGGATAGGGGAGAAGCAGGACTACACCCTCGAAGAGGTCGGCAAGGTGCTCGGCGTGACAAGGGAACGGGTAAGACAGATAGAGGCCAAGGCCATAAGGAGACTGCGCCATCCCACCAGGGCAAAACTCCTCAAGGGCTTTAGCGAAAGCTGAGCGGGCCATGGGGGGCGAGGGGGCGGATAGGGGCAGAGGGGGTGGCACATGGGGCGAAGTGGGCCGAAGGGAATCGGCAAAGGGGACGAAATTGTGGTAAAGTAGGGGCAAGGGGACGGCGCTTGATGGGCCCCGGGTATATAAATAACCTGCCGTTGCCACGGTAGGGTAAGAAGACAGTCAAAAGATCAACTCGGAAGGGACACCTATGCAGTCTTTAGGTGTCCCTTTTTTGTTTTACGAGCATAGAGTGCTGCTCTCAACAGAGAAAGCGCCTTTCCGCATACAAAACCTCCTGCTCCGCAGTTTAAAGACACCGCGTAAGAAAGATAAGAAGGCGTAAAAATGACCCTTGCCAATCCTGTCTTGAAAAAGACCAATGATGAATATCTTTAAAAAAAGCCTGAGGGCCAAGTTCACGCTGATCCTCTTCCTGTGCGGGGCGCTGCCGCTTGCGGCGGCAAGCGTATTCTTCTACTACACGGCCAAGGACGCCCTATTTGAAAACGTCTTCAGGGAGCTAAAGTGGAACGCGGACGGGATAGCCTCGGTCCTGGAATCCCACTTCATAGAGACCTCCAGGAACCTCGTCATAGCCTCCAAGAACACAGCCTTCGCCATGTACTTCACCGACCCGGGCAACAGGGAGTACTGGCGCAATGAGCAGAAAAAGACGCTCAAGTACCTGCGCTCCATATACCCGGATATGCTCGACGAGGCCTGTTTCATAGAGTCCACCGGGCAGGAGATATCAAGGATAATATACGACAAGGTAGCCGACGACGCGGAGCTGTCGTCGGATGAGCACCGGAGAACTTTCTTCAAAAACAGCTTTGACATGGGGGACGCGGAGGTATACCAGGGCAGGCCCGAGGTCTCCGAAGACTCCGGCAGGTGGGTCATCCCCAACGCGACACCCATATTCGTGAACGGCAGGAAGGCGGCCATCCTCCACTTCGAGATAACCATGACGTACTTCCAGCGCCTTCTCAAAAGGGCCATAAACCCTGACAGGGGCTACGGCTTCATCCTGAACAGCGAAGGGGAGTTCATGGCCAACACCCTCATGGACCTCGGCGAAAACAGCCCCTTCCCCCGCGCCGTCACCAATGAGACCACGCCGTCGCTCTCCAGGGTCTACAAGAAGATGATCGACGGCGAGAACGGCATAGAGCAGTTCTCAAACGGCGGCAAGGAATTCTACGTCATCTTCAGGCCGATAAGCACGTCGTTCATAAAAGGGCGGAACGACAACAGGTGGAGCACGGCCTACGCCATCCCGGCCGACAGGGTATACCTGGAGCTCAACATAATAAGGTACAACATAATCGCGCTCTGCGTTATTTTCATCGCCGTCGTCCTTGCCGCCTATGCCGTCGGCAACCACATCACCAAGCCCATAAGGACGCTGGCCGGCGCCACGAACAGGCTCGCCGCGGGCGAGACGCCTGAGATAGACATCAAACGCGACGACGAGATAGGCCAGCTCTCCGCCTCCTTCAAAACGATGGTGGGGGCGGTCAAGAAGAGGGATGCGGCGCTTGAGGCCCTGGCGACCAAAGACGGGCTTACGGGCCTGTATAACTACAGGCACTTCATGGAAACCCTCGATAAAGAGGTCAAAAAATCGGCACGGTTCGGCCGTCCGCTCTCGCTCCTCATTATAGACATCGACCACTTCAAGGACTACAACGACACGAACGGACATATCCAGGGGAACGCGGCGCTCAAGAAGATGGCGGAGGTCTTCGCGGGGTCCATAAGGGAGGTGGACATCACGGCGCGCTACGGGGGCGAGGAGTTCGCCGTCATACTGCCGGAGACGTCCCTTGATGGCGCCGTTCAAGCGGCCGAAAGGATAAGGGAGAAGGTCGAGAGGGAATCGTTCCCCGGCGAGGAGTCTCAGCCCAACGGCTCCCTTACGGTAAGCATCGGGGCGGCGTCGTTCCCCGAGGCCGCAACCGATGCCGCCAATCTCATAGAGGCCGCCGACATGGCGCTCTATAAGGCCAAATCGCTCGGGAGGAACAGGGTATGCTCGGTATACGGCGGGAAATGCTAAGCACGGGCAACGTAACTCTCATTGACTGTTTCGAGAATCAATTCGGCAATCTCTTCGTCATCATGTTTTAAGTTATATATTCCACTATGGGACTGATCTACCGGCGTCGGGTCATGAAGCACCTCAATATTACGTCTATCGGAGCTTTCTGTTAATACTTTTTTACGGACGGCACCCACATTTAGAACGGCAATTTTTGCGCTTGATTTCACATCCAATTTTCTTGCAAGGATTCTTCGCAGTTCGGTAATTTCTTGTTCTCTGCTTGAGCAGTTCAAAGATTCCAACCAATTCACAGATAAACTCTCTTCACCTTTTTTCACCATGAACGCTGTGGCCTGAATTTGTCCATCCGGGACCGTCGCGGGTTTGCAGAGTCTCGTGATGTGGTCTTGATCAGGTATGCTGTCACCTTTCATTCCAAGACCCAATCAGTTATTTCATGTGGCGACACCGTTTCCATCAGAATGTCGGTCGTTGTTGTCCCGGAAATTCGGATTTTTCGTTCCGGATGTCTGTAATTCGGCTTGAATATAACGAAGCGAGCGCCACCATTTGACAAAAAGTGCACGCTGAATACCCTATTCTGTTCGTCTCTCCATGAAGCATATATATTATATTCAGGTGTTAAAGAAATAGATGGGTAGTTTATATTGAGATGTAACTTGAGAAAATCAATAAAGCTACGAAGGGAGCCAGCGGATATACCAGGACCATAAGGGTCTTCTTTTTTTGAATCAGGCCAATCATATTTGTACCTACTGATCGTATCCAGTAATTGCAAGATACCTTCAAAATTGTCTGCGCCTGGATTTTGTTGCACACTCGGAGAATTGTCAATAAGAAATTGATTGTTATATGCAATGCTCGCTCTTCGTGCTACCTCAGATTCAAATCTTCTGTCGATCTTTTGTGAAGCGCTCTCAGGCATTTTCTTCTCGCTCCCAAATGGTTCTTTGAATATCTGAGCTTGTTATATCCGTAAAACCACGAACTATCCATTCATGTGCCACATCGAACCATTCACGGATAACTTTTTTATCGTTTGATTCGCATTGCCATCGGGCCGTTAATTCAAAAACAAACAATGGGACTTTGTCTTCGGCTCGTACAGCCTGTTTTAGATTAACTGTTAGATGTCCCTTATTCGCCGGCAGTGCAAACTTTGACTGCCAAGCAACATTTTCAGGATTTGGTAGGAAGCGCCCCGGTACCTGATTCCAAACAAAATCAGAAAATATCTTTGGGATATCATTAATAGTGTTCCAACCTTCTCCTTTTGGAATATGGTTAGTATAGCTAAGCTCGCATTCGATTGGCTTAAATTCGCCAAATTCAAATTCGTTAAAAAATTTGATGATAGTATCCCATACATTCTCAAATTTGCTGATAACATAGGTATATCGAGGGTAAGTATCTTTTCTGCGTCGCCAATTAAAATAAAACCTATCAACTTGGAATTGAACTAATTGATCATCCGATTTATTTATAAGCCATATTCTCGGAACCGGAATCCCCGATTGTGCATCTATTATAATTTCACCTTGTGCAGATACTAAAGGAGGAGCATGTTGGATAATTGGATAGTCCGAGCGAAATTTATCCCAAAGAAGGCCAATATGGGGAATGCGGAACTGTTCAGGTGTAAGAAATCGTACCCCGCACACAACTTCATCAACAGGAGGTTTTTTATAGCTTGGAAGAGGGCTTAGCGAAGGGGAACTTGTGGCGGGTTGTTTCATACATTATCCCGTCCCAACACTTAATTTTTAAAATATACTTAACCTATACAGTATATAAAAAATACTCTTTTGCGTCAAGAAGAAACCATCCCCTCAAACGCCCTCTCGACCTCTTCAACGTACAAGCCGTCCACGCTGACCCGTTTGTCCCTTGATTTGAGGCCGGAGGCGATCTTGAGAGAGCTTTTCTTGACGCGCAGGATATCGGAGAGGAATTCGATAAGGGCCCTGTTCGCCTCCCCCCCTACCGGAGGGGCCGTGAGCCTTATCCTGAGGGAACCTTCCATGACGCCTTCTATGGCGTTCCTGGACGCCCTCGGCTGAAGCCTTACCCTCAGGAATACGCCCTTCGGGGATATCTCGATGAAAGGGTATTTACTCTTCTTCCGGCGGCAGGGGGGTGATTTCGGGCGTATCATCGGGCTTTTCGGGCTCCTCCAGGAAGAGAGTCGAGGAATGGTAATCTATGATCGCCTTCATCGCGGTCTCCAACTCGACCCGCTGTCTCTTGAGCCTGTAGATATCCTCCTGCAGGGCCGTGGCGCGGTTGTGAGCGTCCCTTATTATCTCGTCCGCCCTGACCCGCGCCTCCGCCACTATCAGCTCCGCCTCTTTTTTAGCGTTGTTCTTCAGGTCTTCCACCATCTTATGGGCGGTCGTTATCGTGCCCTTGAGCATGTTCTCACGTTCGATGTGCTCCGCAAGCTGAAGCGCCGAGTCCTTCAGTTTGCCCTCAAGCTCGGCTATCTCCCTTGCCGCGTCCGCAAGCGCCTCGGCGGCGAGGTCCTTGAGGGCGTCCACCTCCTTCTTGTCATAGCCCCTCATGGCCTTATTGAACTGGTGGCTGCTTATCTCAAGGGCGGTCACCCTCATATTCTTCCTGTCCTGAGCCTTAGCGCGACGTCAACGAGCGTTGCTATCAAGAACCTCTTCAAGAACAACAGGGCCAGCAATACTATGAGCGGCGAGAGGTCGATGCCGCCCATGTACGGCAGAAACCTCCTCACCCTGCCGAGCACGGGCTCGGTCGCCTGGTAGAGGAATCTGACTATCGGGTTGTAAGGGTCCGGGTTTACCCACGACAGGATCGCCCTGGCGATTATTATCCAGAAGTATATCTCGATGGCGTAACCGAGTATGTCTGTTATAGCCTCTATCAGGTGCGTGAAAACGAACATCAATATCTCCTTAATGTTATTAATCGTCTCATAATAGTTCAGTTATCTGTTATCTGTTATCATTGAAGCTCCCCGCGGCGTGGATGCGGCGAAGACCGCGGAGTGTGCAAAGACATGCCTCTAACCGGCCGCCGACAGCTCCCTCGCCCTCTTTATCGCGGCCTCGACCGCCTCGGTGACAACGCCCTTGAATCCACCCTCCTCAAGCTTTTTGATCCCCGCCACAGTGGTGCCGCCGGGGGATGCGACCATTCGTACGAGCTCATCGAGGGTCCTGGGGCTCTCCAGCGCAAGCCTCGCGGCCCCGAGCATTGTCTGGGCCGCAAGCAACTTCGCCGTATCCTCCCGGAGCCCGGCGGCTACCGAGGCCTCGACAAGCGCCTTGATAAAGAGGAATACATACGCCGGCCCGCTGCCGCTTAAGCCAGTTACGACGTCCATCAGAGACTCGTCATCTATAACCACGACCTTGCCCACCGATTCAAAGAGCGCCCCGGCGACTTCCAACTCCGCCCGGCCCGCCGCTGTGCCGGCGCATATCGCCGTGGCGCCCTCCCGCACTATGGCCGGGGTATTGGGCATTGCCCTCACAACCGGGATGACGCCGGCCATGCCCGCTTCTTTAATCGTCTTCTCCACCGCCGTTGTCGTAATGCCGGCGGCCGCCGATATCAGAAGCTTGTCCGGGGCTATATCGGAGGCTATCTCCTTCAACACACCGTTGACGTCGTTTGGCTTTACCGTCAGGAATATTATATCGGCATTTCTCGCGACCTCGTAGTTCCTGGCATAGACCTTTATCTCGTAGGTCTCCGCGAGGTGCGTAATCCTCCCGCTTATCCTGTCGCTGGCTACTATCCGGGCCGGACTGAACTTCCCGGAGGCGATCAACCCCTTTATAAGCGCCTCGGCGAGGTTTCCCGCGCCGAGAAAGCCGATGGACTTCTTTATAAACATTTTCAGTATTCCCTTCGGTTACGTCCCCTCAGGGCCTGGCCTTAAAACCCCCTGCGGCAATGCACACGGGCCTTGCGCCCGCTATGCATTTTTAAATCCCCCTGCCGCCCGCCGCCCGAATTTATCCGGCCTTCGCCCCTTTTTTAGCGGCCTCCCTGGGGCCGAATATTGCCGTCCCGACCCGGACCATTGTCGCACCCTCCTCTACCGCAACCTCGAAGTCGCTCGACATACCCATGGAAAGCTCGCGGAGAAAGACACCGGGGAGCCCCTCCTTGTTTATCCGCTCCGCAAGCCTCCTCAATGCCACGAAATAGGGGCGCGAGCCCTCCGGGTCATCAAACGTGGGGGGGATGGCCATGAGCCCCTTCAACCTCAGATTTTCAAGGCCGGAGATGTGCCTGGCGAGCTTTATCGCCCCTGGAAAGTCCACCCCGGTCTTTGTCTTCTCCCTGGCCAGGTTTACCTCGACAAGTATGTCTATAGGCCCCTTTGCCCTCTTGTTTATCTCCGCGGCGAGCTCCATGCCGTCAACGGTCTGTATCATATCGAAGAGCTCGACCGCGCTTTTCACCTTGTTCTTTTGCAGGTGGCCGATAAAGTGCCACATCACGGTCTGGTCTTTTATCTTCGGGATCTTCTCCTCGGCCTCCTGCACGTAATTCTCTCCGAAGACCCGTGCCCCGCCGGCTACAGCCTCTTTTATCTTCTTGGTCTCGACGGACTTCGTGACCGCTACAAGCGTTACCTCCCCTGGGTCGCGGCCTGCCTTCCTGGCGGCTTTGTTGATGCGGTCCATAACGCTCATCAGGTTTTCAGAGATCGTTCCTTCCATCCGTAGGCCCCGTAAGGTGGGATTTAGTAACTCAGCTTGCAGACGGGCGCAGGCCCGTCAAAACCTGTAACTGGTCGGAAGTATTGAGAAAAAATACTCATCACTCCGCATGAGAGGCCGCGTCATGGTTGTTTACACCTTATAGCATATAATACTGGACAGCTCCAAGCGAAATTTTAGAGGATTTTACTCAGACGTCCATATGGGCCGGCCCCGTCCCTACTTGACGTTTATGACGCCGGGCTTTAAGAGTGGGCCAAGGTACTGCAACCACGAAATCTCCCATACGGCGCTGACAAAAAGCAGTATCAATACTATAAGATAGAGCCTTTTGCCGTTGAGGATCGCGTCTGATACGGCATCTTTCCTGCTCGTTCTGGACTTCCGCCCCGGCCACATAAGCGATAACCCTATATCCATGCCTACCGCGGAAGATAGAGTATACGCCCCGAACTCAAGGATGTACGTGCCGTAAAACACCACCATCGTCTTTGCGTTCAGGTCCATTTCGGACACCAGGATGCCTATGGTGAACGCCCTCCATACGGCGATAACGTAAGGGAGGAAGAATAGCGCGCCAGTAAGGGTAGTAGTGAGGAAGGCGCCGAATATGAGGTTAAAGGCAAAGGTGTACAGTACCCTCAGTGCGAGGCTGTCGGCCAGGACGCCGGTGAGGGGCTTCAGGTACGGAAGCCCTTGAATCTCCTTGATAAGCTCTTCTTTCAGGGCCAATACGCCCGGAAAGCCCTTGTACACGGACCATTGCCCGAAGGCGAGGAATACCGTATGCGCCAGGAAAAAAAAGACGATGAGGTTCCTTAGCGTCCAAGCGGCCTGAAGCGATTTTTTCAGTTCATCTTTAATACGCATCGATAGATTGATGGAGTTTTTCAACGTCCTTTTCCGTTAGAAAACGCTGTAAAATCCCCCTCTTATCCCCCTTTTTCAAAGGGGGAGGTTGAAGTTCCCCCAGACCCAAGCCACGCTTAATATTCGACATGTACGGGCTTTCTCGGCCGTGGGACCCTTACAGGTAGAGTTTTCGGGACTGTAGCGATATAGAATATATAATAAGAGAGGATTTATTTCATTATAATTGTGCCGGGCAAGTCGCCTTTTTGACACGGCGTCAGGATGCTATTATCAGGGCCACCCCCGCAACCATCATGGAACTGCCGAGGAGCCGCTCCCGGATGCCCACCTCCTTGAAGAAGAGCTTCCCGTAGATAACGCTGAAGATTATGGACATCCTCTTTACGGCTATCATGTAGGAGACGTTTGTAAGGCTTATAGCCACATAGTGTGTCGATATCATCATGGCGGTACAAAGGCCGATGAGCAGGAATATCCCCGGCCTGGACACAACCGTCTTCAGCGTCCCCTTTCCCGCCATGAACGGGGTCAGCGCCGCGGTAAGTATGAAGGGGTAGAAAAAGCCGAAGAACATCGGGCTTGAGTGCATGACGGCCACTTTTCCGAGGGTGGAGGTAAAGGCGTATATCAGGGCCACGGCCGTCATGAGTATCGAGCCCGGCTCTCTGGCTATCGCCCGCAGGGGCCCGATCAGCCCCTCCTTTGACGAGTTCACGTTGAGCATATACGCGCCCGCGGCTATGACTATTATCCCCGCAACCCCCGTGGGGCTCGGGTGCTCTCCGATGAAGAAGAAGGCGATGAATATTATGAAGACCGGGGTCAACGCCAGGAAGGGCACGCTCAGGGAGAGGGGGGATAGCCTGATGGCCTTTACATAGAGCGCCATAGCGGCTATCTCAAGCGGCACCATCGCCGCTACCGTTGCCCAGAAGGTCTGGTCGAGCCGCGGCATCGGGACGAAAAACAGCGTCAAGGCGAGGAACGGGAGCGCGTACCCTACCCTCACCCAGATTATGGTAAGCTCGTCGGCGTTCCTCAACGCCTTTTTGCTCAACGCGTCGGCGCTCGCAAGGGAGAGCGCGGTCAGAAGGGTATAGGGGAGCCACTTCATATCTATATGGTACCCGCTTCCTCATCCGGCTTCTTTGCCGGAGCGGAAAAAAATGGGATCCTCACCGCTCCAGTTCATAGCTCAACAGCCCTATCGCCATTATCGGGGCGGTCTCGGCCCTCAACACCCTCTGACCGAGGGACACGGCCGTAAAGCCGCATGAGGCCGCCCTGTCCATCTCATCCTCCCCGAAGCCGCCTTCGGGCCCGGAAAGTATCGCTATCTTCTCAGCGTCATGGAGGGCCCTGTCCCTTAAGACCGCTTTGATGCCGCTTATGCCGGGCCTCTCCCATAGGGCTATCTTGAAACCCGCGTCCCTTACCGTATCGAGCGCCTCTTCAAAGGTGCGATAGGGGAGCACCACGGGGATGAAAAAGCCCCTCGACTGCCTTGCCGCGCTGAGGGCTATATCCCGCCACCTGTGGGACTTCCCCTGCCTCGCCTCCCTCTGTTCGAGCGATATGGACCTCTTTGCCCTGAAGGGGATTATGTGTGTAACCCCAAGCTCCGTTGTCTTCTGTATGACAAGCTCCATACGCTCCTTTTCAGGGAGCGCCTGGAGGAGATATATCTCCCTGAAAGGGTCTTTAATGGCCCCGGCCTCTTCAAAGACGAGGATGCGCGCCCGGCCTTCCTCAACCCCGACCAGCCGCGCCCTGAAAAGCGCGCCCGATGCGTCAGAGACGGTGACGGCCGTGCCCGGCCTGGGCCTCCAGGACATCAGTGCATCGAGCGCCGCGCCGGTCAGGGTGCGGGTCTCCTGAAGGCTTACCTTCCCGTCAAGCCTTATATGTCCAAAGAGTTTGGCCATCTACCTTAATCCGGCTTAAAACAGCTTGCCTGAGGGGGCGGGTTTATTATAATCTTAGCAAAGACCATAACATAAGGGTGCCTCTAAAAATTAGATATTTTTTCCGAGGTCGAGGCGGGGTGAAAATAAAAAGCGGAGCATATATGCTAATATGTGAGCATTTTTATTTTCGCCCTAACAAAGATATCGGGGAAAAGAGCAATTTTTAGAGGCACCCATAATACACTATTGCACGGCCCAACGGTAGTCCTTAGGGCGGGGGCCGTGGGGTCGGCTCAGGATGGGTAAGACAATCGTGAAAAAGGCGAAGCCGGTGATGCTCCAGGGGACCTCGTCCCACGTGGGCAAGAGCGTGCTCACCGCGGCGTTGTGCAGGATACTCTGGCGCAGGGGGTTCAGTGTCGCGCCGTTCAAGGCCCAGAACATGGCGCTCAACTCCTCGGTCACCGCTGACGGCGGGGAGATAGGCAGGGCCCAGGCCTTCCAGGCCGAGGCCGCGGGCATACCGCCTACGGTGGATATGAACCCCGTATTGCTCAAGCCAACCGGGGATTGCGTTTCGCAGGTCATGATACACGGCAGGGTATACGGCTCGATGTCGGCAATGGAGTACCACGCCTTCAAGAAGGACGTCCGCAAGTACGTGCTTGAGAGCTACAGGAGGCTTGAGCGCGCCTATGACGTGATAGTCATCGAGGGCGCCGGGAGCCCGGCCGAGATAAACTTGAGGAAGAACGATATAGCGAACATGGGGGTCGCAAGGCTCGCTAAAAGCCCGGTCTTAATCGTCGGCGATATAGACAGGGGCGGGGTCTTCGCCTCGATAGTAGGGACTATGGAGCTTCTGACGGAAGACGAGAGGGAGAGGGTCAAGGGTTTTCTGATAAATAAGTTCAGGGGCGACTCCAGTTTGCTCTTCCCGGCGATAGATTATTTGGAGGGGCGCACGGGCGCGCCCGTGCTCGGCGTCATCCCGTACTTGAAGGATATCTCGCTCCCTGATGAGGATGGGGTCGCGCTCGACGCTGAAAAAAAGGCGGGGGCCGGTCAGGCCGAGATAGAGATAGCCGTAATCAAACTGCCGAGGATATCGAACTTCACGGACTTCGACCCTTTCAAGGGCTCTGCGTCCGTGGCCGTCCGTTTCGTGGAATCCCCGGAGGATATCCGGTCAGCGGATATGGTGATACTGCCCGGCACCAAGAACACCCTTGAAGACCTGCTGTGGCTTAAAAAGAGGGGCTTTGAAGGGGCCATAAAGCTCCACCTGAGAAGGGGAGGTTTTCTGACGGGCATCTGCGGGGGTTTCCAGATGCTCGGGGCCTGTGTGAAAGACCCCTTTGAGGTCGAATCCGGCAGAAAGGCCGTCAAAGGCCTCGGCATTATAGAGGCCGAAACAATACTTATGAAAGAGAAGAATACCTTTCAGGTAGAGGCCGAGGCCGGGTTCCCCGGAGACAGGCCCTTCAAGGTCAAAGGGTACGAGATACACATGGGAGAGACCAGTGGCAAGGCCGGGCCATTCGCACGGATAAAAAAGAGGAACTCCAAAAGGGTCTCGATAGAGGACGGCGCGTGCTCGCCGGACGGCGCGGTCTGGGGCACGTACATACACGGCATATTCGACAACGACCTCTTCAGGCAGGAGGTCATCGGCAGGATGAGGATGAGGAAGGGGCTTGGGGGGAGCGGGGCCTGTACGCCATACCTTTCCATGAGGGAGGCGGCGATAGATTCCGTGGCCAAGGCCGTCGAAGATAACGTAAGGATGGATGATATACTCAGAATAATAGGGGTGGGCAAGGGGTGAAGCTGGCGGTAGACCCTTTGTTAGCGTGAAATATAAGGTTCAGGGTGCAACCCTGAACCTACAATGAAGCAAGCGTAGGGCGGGTCACACCCGCCTAATAGTCTGATATCCGGCGGGTTACGGCTTACGCCTAAACCGCCCTTGTATATTGGAACCAGTAGCTTTTAATGCAGTTACGGTGTTACGCTTACCCAGGGACGCCGGGGTAAATGGGAAAGGTGAATCCGTGCCCGCCCTCAGGTCTTAGAGCCTGTCGCGTAGATTAGACCCCTTTCCTTTGCAAGGTTGACCTGAACGAAGTAACTGCCCGCGGCCTTATCCCACATAAGGAGGCTCTTATGGCTGATTCAGCGCTCGGCATCGACATCGGCAAACAGAAGTTCGATGTGGCCTTGTTGGTCAACGGCAAAATCAAATCCAAGGCCGTCAAAAACTCCAAAGAAGGCTTTCAAGCATCCGACCGGATCAAGAAACACAACCCGGCCACGTTCACGCCTGCATGGAGGCCACCGGCAGCTACGGCGACGAGCTTGCCATGTATCTCCATGACGCCGGCCACACGGTAAGCATCGTCAATCCCGCTCGCATCAAGGGCTTTGCCCAGAGCGAACTCATCCGCACTAAAAACGACATTGTGGACGCAGGCGTGATCGCCCGTTTCTGCCTTGCCATGCAACCGGGGCCGTGGACGCCATTGCCGCCCGCCACAAGGGAATCGCAGGCCGTTGTAAGGCGCATCGACGCGCTCATCGGCATGCACACGCGGGAGTCCAACCGCCTTGACGTGGCTCATAAGCTCGTCAAGCCTTCCATCAAGAAACACCTCGCGTGTCTCGACTCCGAGATAATGAAACTAAAGGCTCAGGTGCGCTTCGGAATAGATAGCGACCCCGACCTTAAAAACAAGAAGGAGTTGCTGACATCCATACCCGGCATAGGCGACGCGACTATCGGCATGATACTCGCGGAACTCGATTTTCAAAAGTTCGAGAGCGTCAAAGAGGTGGTCGCCTTCATCGGCCTCGCGCCTAAGGAGAAAATCTCAGGCGCCTCCGTAAAAGGTAAACCGCGAATATGCAAAATCGGCAACGCCAGATTGAGAAAGAGTTTTTACATGCCCGCTCTGGTCGCCACGCGGTTCAACCCGATAGTAGCAAACTTCTATCGCCGTCTCAAAGAGAGCGGCAAAAACGGCAAGGTCGCCGTCTGCGCCGCCATGCTACGGCGTTTTAAAGACCGGGAAGCCCTTCAACCCAGATTACGAGATAAATTTGGCTTGACAGCCAAGACGGTATCTACCCTCCTACTGAAGAACTATTTTAGCCTGTCATTCTGAACGCAGTGAAGAATCCCGGAGCCAATAGAATCAACAGTCTACAAGATTCTTCGTCACCTTCGGTTCCTCTGAATGACAATTTTGGAGACTTCCCCCCCCCTCTAAAACCGTGTCGCGCCCTTTACGTTTGCGAACTTGAGCCGCTGTGAAAAGGCCTTATCGAGCATCAATGGGGCCCTCATCCACCGGTTAGGGGAGTTTAACAGTACAAGCATAACCCTTACCCCGTCCCTCTCCGCTATCGTGATAAGGCATTTGCCGGCGGCCCGGGTGAACCCCGTCTTTACCCCTGACGCCCCGGGATAGCGCCCTATCAGCCTGTTCCTGTTCCTGAGGCGAATATTCCTTATGCCGTCAACGCTGCTTATCGTCTTTCTTTCAACGGACACCAGGTACGCGAAAACGGGGTTTTTAAGCGTCTCCCCGGCTATCCGCGCAAGTTCCGCCGCCGTTGTGTAATGCTCCGGGGCGTCATGCCCGCACGCGTTGGTGAAGTGGGTGTGCTGAAGCCCAAGCCCCGCGGCCTCCCGGTTCATCATCTCGACAAACTTCTCCTCATTGCCCGCCACACGGTCGGCAAGGGCGTGGCACGCGTCGTTGGCGGAATTGAGGAGCGTGGCGGCAAGGAGGTCCTTGACGTAGAATCTCTGCCCTTCCTTCAGGCCGATGCGGCTGCCGGTCTCAGCGGCCGCGTCCGCGCCGATTGTCACTATATCTTCAATGGCCGTATTCTTGAGTACCAGCCGGGCGGTCATTACCTTGGTGAGGCTTGCGGGCGGGAGCTCCTTCTCAGGCTCGTGCGCCCAGAGGGGCCGTCCCTCCATCGTCAGGACATAGGCCTTTGCCGCGCGCGGGAACGGGTCTAAAACATCCGAGGCCGAAGCTTCAAGATTTGGAAGGAACAGAAACAGGAAAGACAAGCAGACTGCAAACCAAAGAAGTTTACGCATGGTCCCCCCGTTTTGTCTTCTGTATTTTACGCCAAACACCGCAACTCCTAAAGGCGTTGTAGCCTGCATGCCGCCCTCACGCGCTCAGGAGATGGAGCGCCTTTTTCGCCACCACCTCCCCGGTGCGTATGCTGTCGCTTATGCCTATGCCGTGGTAGGCGCTCCCCGTAAGGTAGAGGCCTTTATGCCCCGCGGCCCGCTCCTCTATCCACTCCACCCGCTCCTGGTGGCCTATCGTGTACTGCGGCATGGAGTTTATCCACCTGTAGACCCTAACGAGCACCGGGGCGGCGTCTATGCCCATTATCTCCCGTAGCTCATCTCTCACCGTCCCTATCATCTCCTCATCGCCGAGAGAAACAAGGTCGGAGTCCTTGCCCCCTCCCACGAAGCACCTTATGAGGACCGAGTCTTCCGGGGCGCGGTGCCTGAACTTCATCGACGTCCAAGTGGCGGCCATTATCTTCCTCTTCTCGGTCTTGGGCACGACGAAGCCGAAACCCTTGAGCGGGTGGGCCACGTCCTTTCTCTTGAAGGCCAGCGACACGGTCGCGGTGGAGACGTACGGAATAGTCAGGAGCCTGTCCGCAAGCTCCCCGTCAATCCCCCTTATCAACCGTGACGCCGCGTACGCCGGGGCGGCTATAATCACGGCGTCGGCCTCCAACGGGGGTTCCCCCTCTATATTTACCACATAGCCGCCCCCCTTTTTGGTAACGGAGGTCACGCCCTTGCCGGTCCTTATCGACGTGCGGCCCAAGGCCTGAAGGCGAGAGGCAAGGGTGTCTATGAGGTCGGAGAGCCCTCCCCTCAAGGTCAGGAACATCGTTACCTTTTTTCCGGGTGCGGCGGGCTTGCTGGACTTTTTTGAAAGGGCCATCCTCTTTACCATGCCCTTTATCAGGCTCCCGTGCTCCTCCTCAAGCTGCACGAACTTCGGGAAACTGCTCCTTATGCTCATCGTCTCCGGGTCCCCGGCGTGGACCCCGGCCACGAGCGGTTCGGCTATCTTG
>JACRNN010000034.1 GCA_016234955.1 Deltaproteobacteria bacterium
GCGAAGCGGCCTTGCCAAGGCAACCGTCGAAGGCCCCGGCAAGACACCGGATGAATTGGACACGGCCATCAGGCAATTGGTTTCACGCGCCGTCGCTTCCGATCAGGTGGTTGACATCTTTGCGGCAGTGGGGCTTAAAAAGCCCGACGTCTCGATACTCTCCGATGAATTTCTGCAGGAGGTCGGAAATCTCCCCCAAAGGAACCTTGCGGTAGAGCTTCTGCGTAAGCTTATCAATGATGAAATAAAGGCCCGGTCGCGTAAAAATATCGTTCAGGCGAGGTCCTTTACCGAGATGCTGGAGGAGGCCATACGCAAATACCAGAACCGGGCCATAGAGACGGCCCAGGTCATCGAGGAGCTGATAAGGCTCGCCAGGGACATGCGCGAGGCTCAAAGGCGTGGAGACGAACTCGGATTGACCGATGACGAAGTAGCGTTCTATGACGCCCTTGAGGTCAACGACAGCGCGGTGAAGGTATTGGGCGACGAGTGCCTGCGGAAGATAGCACAGGAGTTGGTGGGCGCTGTCCGCCGTAGCGTTACCATAGACTGGACAGTGAGAGAAAATGCCCGCGCACAGATTAGGGTCATGGTAAAACGCATACTCCGAAAATACGGCTACCCGCCGGACATGCAGGAGAAAGCCACCCAAACGGTCATTGAGCAGGCAGAGGTTCTCTGCAAGGAATGGGCGGCGTAGGGCATATCAGGGTTGATAGGTGCGTCCGGATATATGCGCAGCCGACGCCTTATCGAAGGGGCCGGAAAGACCGGCCCCTTCATATAAAATGAAGGCCGGTAGATACTGGCGTTTTTCCTTGGACATATATGCCCCTTTTTCCCCTGCGGACTAAAGCGTTGAAGCTCCCCGCAGCTTGGCTAGCGGAGAATGCGCTCGCTATGCATGTTCAGCCGGTATCTCACTCGAAAAAAACGGCTGGGCCGGTTCATGAACCGGCCCAGCCGTTTTTCCCATGCGGGCGATGCCCGGCGTCAAACCGAAAACACGGCCCCGGGGAGCGCCTTGTTGAGCATAGCTTTTACAAAGTCTATGGACCTGTCGAGCAACGCCTTTGAGTCGGCCTCGAACCTAAGGACGAGCACCGGCTGTGTGTTGCTCGCGCGCACGAGGGCCCAGCCGCCGTCGAAGTTCACCCTCAAGCCGTCTATCCTTATAATATCTCTTACTCTGAAGCCGTCCGTGGACCCTCCGGGCAATCGACCCTTATCTCCGGCGTGATAACGGTCTCGGGGAGTCCGGCAAGGAGCGTTGAGAAGGCGAACGCCGGGTCTTTTTCACGCCTCATCGCCATTATCTCCGCGAGCCTGCATGAGGCGTAGACGGCGTCGTCAAAACCGAGGTACCTGTTCGCGAAGAATATGTGGCCGCTCATCTCCCCGGCCAGTTCGGCATTCAATTCCTTCATCTTGGACTTTATAAGGGAGTGGCCGGTCTTCCACATGACGGGCTTTCCGCCGCGCCTCGCTATCTCGTCGTACATGACCTGCGAGCACTTGACCTCTCCCACTATCGTGGCGCCGGGGTTCGTCTCGAGGATGGACCTTGAGAATATGACCATGAGCTTGTCGCCCCAGACGATGCGGCCCGACTCATCGACCACGCCGATCCTGTCGGCGTCGCCGTCGTACGCGACCCCGAAGTCCGCGCCGCCGCCGCGCACGGCGATGAGGTCTTTGAGGTTCTCAGGCATCGTGGGGTCAGGGTGGTGGTTCGGGAACCTGCCGTCCGGGTCGCTGAAAAGCTCCACGGCCTCGCAGCCGAGCCTTTTCAAGAGCATCGGGGCGACAAGGCCGGCCGTGCCGTTGCCGGAGTCGAGCGCCACCTTCAAGGGCCTCTTAAGGGCCGGGAGCCTGATATTGCCGGCCACGTAGTCGATGTACCTTGATATGATGTCGAGCCTCTCTACCTTGCCCACGGCCATCCCCTCAGGGGGCCTGCCAGGCGCAATTTGCATCAATACCCTTTTCAGGTGTTGTATCTCTTCACCGTGTATGGTCTCTTTGCCTATGCTTATCTTGAAGCCGTTGTACTCGGGCGGGTTGTGGCTCCCGGTTATCATTATCCCGCCGTCGAGGCCGAGCGAGTGCATGGAGAAGTACTGCAGGGGCGTTGGGCACTCCCCTATGTCCACGCAGTCTATGCCGCTTGAGGTCAACCCCCTCCTGAGGGCGTCCCACAGGGGGGCCGAGCTTGTCCTTACGTCCCTGCCGACCGTTATCCTCGGGTTGCCCGCCTTTTCGGGTCTGGCCTTGCGGACTATGGCGGCATAGGCCCTGCCTATGAGCTCAGCCGTCTCGTCGGTCAGGTCCTGTCCGTATATGCCCCTTATGTCGTATTCGCGGAAGATATTGTCCGGGATCTCAGGCATCCGAACACCCCTGTCTTTATTTTTGTTGTTTTTTCCCGGAGCGGAGCGTAGAGAAAAACCCTTTCAACAGTCCGCTCGCCTCGGCCTCGCACGGCCCGGTTGTAACCGAGACCGTG
>JACRNN010000129.1 GCA_016234955.1 Deltaproteobacteria bacterium
AAAGATGCTTATCGACGTTGGGTGCTACAGGGGGCTTCGCCACAGGAAGAACCTCCCGGTGCGCGGCCAGAGGACACACACCAACGCCAGGACGCGCAAGGGCCCGAGGAAGGGCGTTGTCGCGTCAAGGAAGACCGAATAGACCTGGGGCGGCGATAAAGAACGATCTCTCCGGGGTTTGACCTGAGGGGCTTCAGGGCTTTTAATAACGAGACTCCGCTGGCTTAGACCTACGATGGTTTCAGGGCATCATAACACGGAAACCTCCTTGGGTCTGCACCCACAGAGGGCTTCATAACGATAGAGAAGTCTGATATTATTTTTCGAGGCCCCCGGTTCATCTCCGGGAGGACTTCAGAATTCACCCGTACATGGGTTATCGGTGTCGGAGGGTATAGATGGCAAAGGCCAAAAAGGAAAAGAGGGCGGTATCAAAAGGGATCGCCCATATCAAGTCCACGTTCAACAACACGATCATCAGCATAGCGGACCCACAGGGCAATGTCATAGCCTGGTCGAGCTCAGGGGCCCAGGGGTTCAAGGGCTCCAGGAAAGGCACCCCGTTTGCCGCTCAGGTGGCGGCGGATGTGGCGGCGAAGAAGGCGATAGACTTCGGCGTCAAGTCCGTGGACGTCTATATCAACGGGCCGGGCGCCGGCAGGGAGTCGGCCCTGAGGTCTTTGCAGTCCGCGGGCTTCAGCATCAGCCTCATAAGGGACGTTACCCCGCTTCCGCACAACGGGTGCAGGCCGCCGAAAAGGCGCAGGGTCTGACGGCTGGGGCAGGCGGAAATGGTTGCAGACCATGATGGCGGCGTAGAATTGCGAGAACGCTCCGGGTCCGACGCCTGGGGCGGGATGTGGGGTAGTTGGCATTGGCAGGGTGTTTTTCAACGAGATAATTAAGGTTGTTCCGCGGGAACACCCCGTCTGTTAAGACGGACGGGGGTATCGACAGGCTACAGACAGAGTTTGAAAAGGGAGGAGAAGTTGGCAAGGTATATCGAATCAGTATGCAAGATTTGCAGACGTGAAGGCATGAAGCTCTTTTTCAAGGCAGACAGGTGTTACACGGACAAGTGCGCCTTTGACAGAAGGAGCTACGCCCCGGGACAGCACGGGCAGACAAGGGGCAAGGTATCCGAGTACGCCCTCCAGCTCAGGGAAAAGCAGAAGGTAAAGCGTGTCTACGGACTTCTTGAGTCCCAGTTCAAGGGGACGTTCAAGGACGCGGACAGGGCAAAGGGCGTTACGGGCGAAAACCTCGTTGCGTTCCTTGAGAGGAGATTCGATAACGTAGTCTACAGGCTCGGTTTCGCCGGCTGCAGGAGCGAGGCGCGGGTGCTTGTTACCCACGGCCACTTCAGGGTAAACGGCAGAAAGGTCGATATCCCGTCTTACAGGGTGAAGGTCAACGACACTATCGAGGTCGCGCCCGGCAAGAAGACGAACCCCAGGCTTGCCGAGAACCTCAAGGCCGTTGAAAGGCGCGGGGTCCCGGAGTGGCTCAGTCTCGACAAGGACAACATGAAGGCAACCGTGAGCAGGCTCCCGAGAAGGGAAGACACTACTCTGCCGATGCATGAGCAGCTCATCGTGGAGCTCTACTCCAAGTAACGGCATCTTCTGGCGCGGGGGGCCCGGCGAAACCATAGCGGTCGAGTACGGCGTATATCCGACGGCATCTTCTGGCGCGGGGGCCATGCTCCAGACCTGATCTACCGATATCCGCTCGTTGATACCGCCATTCATGCGCAGGGGGCGGGCCGCTGTGTTTTTAAAAGCATAGCGATGGATGGATCGCCCGCCGCCTCGGCGGTGCAAGAGCGGGTCTATAATTTTACAATAAAATGACGGGGGCACCATGCAAAAAAACTGGCGTGACCTTATTAAACCGAAAAAGCTCGA
>JACRNN010000084.1 GCA_016234955.1 Deltaproteobacteria bacterium
GACGTGAGGGAGGGCAATTCAAGGAAGAGGCTCGAGAGGCTCAGCGAAGAGCACGGGATGTGGAACTGCGTCAGGTGCGTCCACTGCACCCAGTACTGCCCGAAGTCCGTCTCTCCCCTGAAGCAGATAGAGTCGCTCCGTTCGCGCGCCATGAAAGAGGGCGTCCTCGATAACCCAGGGGCCAAACACGTGGAGGCGATGGCTGACTCGGTCAAGAGGGTCGGCAGGCTCGACGAGGCCGCGATGACGTTCAGGACGCTCGGGTTCCTGAGGTCTCTCGGCATGATCCCGTTCGGCCTCAAGATGGAGAGGCACGGAAAGATGCCAAAGCCGCTCCTCTTCCCGCAGATAGAAAATATCGCGGAGGTGAGGGACATATACGAAGAGGCTGAGAGGCTTGAAAAAGAGGACAAGGAAAGGAAGAAGGGTTAGGCAGTGGCTCTTTTAAGGTACGCGTACTATCCGGGGTGCGCCTCGCAAGAGATAACCAGGGAGGCGAACGAGACGACCAGGCTCGTGGCCGCGAGGCTCGGCATAGAGCTTGTGGATATGCCTAAGGCGAACTGCTGCGGCGCGGGGCTCCTGACCGACTACGACTACCCGCTCTCACTGGCGCTCAACGCCAGGATATTCGCCGAGGCAGAGTCCCTCGGCCTCGATATCATGACCATATGCTCCACCTGCCTGATGGTGATGAACACCGCCAACAGGGACTTGAGGAACAGCCCTGATCTGCTGGAAAAGACCAACGCCATACTCGCCCGCACGGGACTGCGCTACGGCGGCAACGTGAAGATAAAGCAACTCCTCTGGGTGCTCGCCGGCGATTACGGGATAGGCAACCTTAAAAAGCAGGTGGTGAAGCCGCTGAATTGGATCAAGGCCGCCCCGTTCTACGGCTGTCACAGCCTGAGGCCTTCTGACGCGCTCGGTTTTGACGACCCGATGAAACCGTGGTCCCTTGAGGCCGTCATAGAGGCCCTCGGCGCCGAGTCCGTGGACTTCAAGGGCAAGACCAGGTGCTGCGGCTTCCAGATAGACCTCGTTGACGAGGAGACGGCCGCGAAGATGACCGCGACAAGGCTCCTTGACGGCAAGGGCAAGGGCGCGAATTGTTTTGTCACCCCATGCCCGTTCTGCCATATAAACCTCGATAATTACCAGAGCCTGGCGGAAAAGGCGGCGTCAAAGAAGATATCGATGCCGGTATTCCATCTCGCCCAGTTGGTCGGCCTCGCCCTCGGATTGAGTTCCGGGGAGATGAAGCTCTCACGCCACCTCGTATCTCCTGAGAAGATAATAAAGTAGGGTCCGCTCCGGA
Source organism: Deltaproteobacteria bacterium (assembly GCA_016234955.1). Taxonomy (GTDB): domain Bacteria; phylum Desulfobacterota; class GWC2-55-46; order GWC2-55-46; family GWC2-55-46; genus JACRLF01. Next base: position 1,322 of record JACRNN010000084.1, read on the forward strand.
ATCGGCGCGCCCAGGCGTCTTGACGCCGCCCGCTCTTGCGGCCTACCTCCCGTATCTCCCCGTCATCCGCGTTGTGCCGAGTACGTGCCCCTTCATGGCCCGCTCCACTTCGCTCTTTTTAGCCCCGTCAGCGAGCCCGAGCCCGGGGATATCGAGCGCGGACAAAATGAAGTTGTACCTGTGGACCCCGTGTCCCCTCGGAGGGCACGGCCCCCCGTACCCCTTGCGGCCGAAGTCGGTGTATCCCTGTTTTATACCGCCCTTGATATCCGCGCTGTTGCCCATGCCTCCGGGAAGCTTATTCAAGTCAGGCGGCACGTCGTACACCACCCAGTGGGTGAACGTGCCGGAAGGCGCGTCCGGGTCCTCGACTATGAGGACGAAGCTCCTCGTGGCCGGGGGAGGGCCGTCCCATTGAACCTCCGGGGACAGGTTTTCGCCATCGCAGCTGAAACGTTTGGGGATGGCGTCCGAGTCCCTGAAATCGGGACTGACGATAGTGAATGGCATACGTTCACCTCCATTAAGATTCCCCGCGGCAAGCCGCGGGGAATTTTCAAGTAAGGGATTTATCGTTTGTAATTCGTTCGCTCCTCCCCGCGGCAAGCCGCGGGGGATCAGCTCGCCATGCCTGTTGGCGTAAGATGCGCAAAGCGTGAAAAGGCCCAAAAAAAGAAAAGGCATGACGAGTTTATTTTTAACGTTCTGAAAACCCTGGGGTTTTAAGCCAAGGGAGGGTTCATCGGGCGCGCGGTATCTCATATGATTATATTCTATATGAAAAAATCGGAAAAGCAACCCCATGAGCCGCGCCGCGTCCGGGCAACTATACACAACGTCATAAATAATTGCCGATACAGAGCGTCAGAACACAGCAAACCAAGGCGCGACGAGAGCGAGGAGTGAGGCGTATTTTTGTATACGCCGCAACGACGAGCCGAGGAGCAACGCAGGTATGCGAAGTTATGACGCTCTGTATAACCTTTGAAATAGTAATATTGAAATAGTAAGATACCGCTTCAGGGAGGGTGCTTCTTGAAGGTCAGGTTCATAATAAACCCCGCGGCGGGCCCCTTCAGGTCCAGGAGGGCCGAGAAGGAAGGGCTACGGCCCTCGGCGTCATCCCCGGCGGGTCGGGCAACGGCTTTGCCATGTCGCTTGGCATACCCTGGGACCTCGACCAGGCCGTAGGGCTTGTCAAGGAGGGCAGGGTCCGCGAGATAGACACGGGCGTCATCTGCGGCAGGTATTTTTTCTCAACGGCCGGGTGCGGGTTTGACGCCCACCTGAGCAGGAAGTACAACGAGGGCGGGCTCAGCAAGAAGCTGAGGGGGCTTGTGCCCTACTTCCCGATAGCGATGGTGGAGTTCTTCAGGTACAGGGTCGAGCCGGTCGTGATAAGGACGGGCCTCGCAACGATCAAGGCCGCTCCGTTCCTCCTTACCGCGGCCAACACCGAGAGATACGGCGGCGGGGCGATTATCGCCCCCGGCGCGGTCCCGGACGACGGGCTCCTGGACGTCTGCATCATAAGCGACGCCGGGGTGTTGAACGCGCCGTCCATCGCGGCCAGGCTGTTCTCAGGCAAGATAGACAGGTTCAAGGGCTTTGAGCGCGTACGTACGGACACGGTAGAGATATCGGGCAGGGACTCAACCGTCCTGCACGCCGACGGCGAGCCGTTCGAGTGGACAGGGGACGTCTCTATCAGCGTCCTCCCTAAGAGCCTCGGGGTACTTGTGCCAGCTTGAGCCTCGACTAAGGAAGCTCTGATTAATTCCTTGGTTTGTCATTGCGAGCGAAGCGAAGCAATCTCATCTTTAAGAAAATCAATAAGTTGGAGATTGCCGCGCCGCCTTCGGCGGCTCGCAATGACGACTTAAACGATATTAATCGGAGATTCCCTAACATTAATATCTTGCCCATAAACAGGTCACGTCCGTCAAGAGGTCGTAGATGAACCCAGTAGCCTTCAGGGCAACCCTTATAAATATCGCCGGGAACTCCGGGCTCTTCGCGATAAAGCTCTCCGCCGGGTTGGTCTCCGGCAGCATAGCCCTTATCTCGGAGGCGCTCAATTCCCTCAACGACATCGCCGCTTCGATAGCGACCTTCGTCTGCGTAAAGATATCGGATAAAGAGGCCGACGCGGGGCACCCCTTCGGTCACGGCAGGGCCGAGCCTATCGCCGGCCTCATCGTGGCGGTGCTCGCCGGGATACTCGGCTTCGAGATCATAAGGACCTCGGTGGAGAGGATCATCTCGGGCGCGTCCCCGCGGATAACCCCCGTCACCATGCTCGTCCCCGTCGTCACCATGGCCGTAAAATGGGCCATGGGGCGCCACTTCAATAAAGTGGGCAAAGCGGTAAGGAGCCCGGCGCTCATTGCAACCGCAAAGGACTCGTTCATGGACGTGCTCGTTGCCGCCGCCGCGCTTGCAGGCATAGCGGGGGCGTGGTACGGCTACGAGTTCTTCGACCCGCTTGCGGGCCTGGTCGTAAGCCTGTGGATAATATATACGGGGTACAGCATAGGCATCGAGAACATCGCCTATCTCATGGGGCAAGCCCCGGACCCCATGCTGATGGATGGGATAAGGAAGGCCGCCCTTTCGGTGGCCGGGGTAAAGGCGATAAATACCGCGAGGGCGCATTACGTCGGCAATTTCATACACGTCGAGATACACGTCGAGGTCGATAAGAACCTCTCCACATTCGATTCCCACGCCATAGGCAAGGGCGTGGAGAGGGAGGTCCAATCGATAAGCACGATTGAAAAAGCCTTTGTGCATATCGACCCGGTATGACGCTCCCCGGCCCCCAAGAACGCGCTGAAGAAAACCGCCAAATGACCGGACAGATATTCGAGGGGCTCGACCCCGAACAGAGAGACGCCGTATTCTCAGGGGCGCGCTATCTTCTAATAGCGGCCCCTCCCGGAAGCGGGAAGACAAGGGTGCTTATCTGCCGTTTCATGCGCCTCGTTGAGGAGGGCGCCCCGCCCTCTGAAATACTCGCGATAACGTTCACGAACAGGGCCGCGCGGGAGATAAAAGAGAGGCTCTCGACCCACGGCATAGGGCAGGGCCTCGCCAACATCGGCACCTTCCACTCCATCTGCCTGAAGATGCTCAAGGCCAAAGACCCCGCCTTCACCCTTTACTCAAGGGAAGACCAGAGGAGGGTATTGAAGGGGCTCGGCGTAAAGGGCGTGGAGGCGGGCGCGGACCTGATAAGCGGCATAAAGAACTCTCTGCGGAGCGACCTTACCGATGAGGAGCGCGCTCTCTACTCAAGATACACCGAGGCGCTCAAGGACGCGGGCGCGCTCGACCTCGACGACCTCATACCCGGGGCCGTGAAGGCGCTCGAGGCCGACCCTGAGGCGTTCGGGGGCATAAGGCACGTGATGGTGGACGAATACCAGGACATCAACCCCGTACAGAGGAGGCTCCTGAAGCTCCTCTCAAGGGGCGCTTCGGTCTTTGCCATAGGGGACCCGGACCAGGCGATATATTCGTTCCGCGGCGCGAGCCTCAGGGGGTTCATCGAGTTCAGGGACGACTACTCAGGGGCCGGGACAATGGGCCTCAGGAGAAACTACCGCTCCTCATCGAGGATAGTGGAGGCGTCCAACTCCGTCATAGGGAATAACGCCGGGAGGATCGAGAAAGAGACTCTGCCCGTCAGCCCCGGCGGCGAGATAAGGGCTATAGAATGCGCGGACGAGGCCGCCGAGGCCGCCACAGTCATAAGGGAGATAGAGTCCATGATGGGCGGGCTTGCAAGCCTCACCGCTGGAGAGCATATGGATGGGGCGCGGTTCTCCGACTTTACGGTCCTTTTCAGGACGAACCGCCAGGCCACTTCCCTCATCGAGGCGTTTGACAGGTCTTCGATACCGTACCACGTCGTGGCGCGTCCAGGGCCCGGGTTCGCGGACTTCATCCGCCGCCTAAGTACGGTGGAGCGCACCCCAGGCGTGGAGTTGAGCGTCCTTGTAAGGGCCGAGGGCGTGGCGGCCGGACTCGATGAGAACCTCTTGAATATCCTTGTCAACGCGGCCCGGCTCCATGACAATAGACCCATCGCCGAATCCATCAAGGACTTCATCGAAGAGGCGGCGTTGACCGAGCCCGCCGACAACTGCGACATAAAGGCCGACAAGGTCAACCTGATGACGCTCCATATGGCAAAGGGGCTTGAGTTCCGGGTGGTCTTCATCGCCGGAGTGGAAGACGGGCTGATACCGTTCAGGCTCAAGGGCGAAGAGTGCGACGTCGAGGAGGAGAGGAGGCTCTTTTACGTCGGCATGACAAGGGCCAGGGAGAGGCTCATCCTCCTTGGCGCAAGACAAAGACGCCTCTGGGGAGAGACCAGGGACTGCGCGCCGTCACCCTTCCTCGCCGAGATACCGGGGAGGCTCGTAAAAAGGGAACGGGTCGAGAAAAAGAAGACCAAAAGAAGGGCTGAACAGAAGGGCCTGTTCGAATAGCCCGTCAAATCCGTGCCAGCACCCCTTTATTAACCTCTGCGGCCTTTTCCGGGCCGTAGAGGGCCTCAACGAGCCTGAATGCGAACTCCATCGCGGTGCCCGGCCCCTGGCTCGTTATCAGGTTGCCGTCTACGACGACCCTCTCTTCGGATATCCTTTTGGCCTTGAGCTTGCGCCGCACAGACGGGTGTGAGGTGATAACAGAATCTCCCGTTATACCGATGTCGGAGAGCACCGAAGGGGCGGCGCATATTGCCGCAACGAACCTCTTCCTTGCGTGGAGGTCTTCCACGGTCTTTCTTACCCGCGGGTCTTTTTTCAGGTTCTCCGTGCCCTCGGCCCCTCCTGGGAGCACTATCATGTCATAGTCAACCCCGGCCTTATCCATGGATGTGTCCGCCACGACCCTTATGCGGTTCCTGCCCTCTATCGGGCCGTCTACGGTCCCCGCAAGGGTGACCTCGGCCCCGGCCCTCCGGAGGATGTCTACCGCTGTCAGCGCCTCTATCTCCTCAAACCCAGGCGCAAGGGGTATCAGCACTCTCTTCATGGTGTGATTATATGGATTTTTCCCATTTTGTCAAAGAGTGCGACGTTTCTGCGGAGAGGCGAAAATTGATGCAAGCCCCATATTGCGTGACACTACAGTCCCTTATCCCTTGACCGGTCGTGTTTTATATGATAGTTTTATCCGGCCATGAAAATATTAGTCACAGGCGGGGCCGGTTTCATAGGCTCCTCCCTTGTCCAGGAGCTCCTTGAAAGAGGGGAGAGCGTGGCCGTCGTCGACGACTTCAACGGTTTTTACGACCCCCTCCTTAAAAGGGAGAATATAGCCCCGTTTCTCTCAAATCCCGACTTCAGGCTCCACGAGCTCGACATCAGGGACAGGGCCGCTCTGACCGGGGCCATACGGAAAGAAGAGCCGGAGGCGATATGCCATCTCGCGGCAAGGGCGGGGGTGCGGCCTTCCATAGAGGACCCCCTGCTCTACGAGGAGGTGAACTGCGCCGGGACCCTCAACATACTCGAGGCGGTAAAGGGAGGGGGGCTCAAGAACTTCGTCTTCGCCTCCTCGTCCTCGGTCTACGGCGTCAACAGCAAGGTCCCTTTTTCCGAGGAAGACCCGATTACATGCCCTATCTCGCCTTACGCCTCCACGAAGAGGGCGGCCGAGCTAATGTGCTTTACGTACTCCCATCTGTACTCCGTCCCTGTCACGTGCCTCAGGTTCTTTACGGTATACGGCGAGAGGGGAAGGCCCGACATGGCCGTGGCCAAGTTCACGCGCCTGATATGGGAAGGCAGGGCCATCCAGGTCTACGGGGACGGCACGGCGCGGCGCGACTTCACCTACATAGGGGATATAGTCGGCGGCCTGCTCAACTCGATATACAGGCCGTTCAGATACGAGATATTCAACCTCGGCGGCTCGCGCATCGTGGAGGTAAACAGGCTCATATCGGTCATAGAGGGGTGTCTCGGCAAAAAGGCGCGGGTCGAGTACCTGGACCCGGCCCCAGGGGACGTGCCGGTGACGTGCGCGGACGTCACAAAGGCGGGGAAGTTGCTGGGCTTTGAGCCGAAGGTCGGGATAGAGGACGGGGTTGCGCGCTACGTCAGGTGGTTTTTAGAGCGCGAGGGACGGAAGAAGGGGCCGGGCGCGGTTTAGGCCCGTTGACGGATGGTACAATGAAGAAGACGCATATAAAAGACATAAGGGAAAAGAACCAGGTCGCCGGAGCCTTCCTGGTCACCAAGAAAGAGACGGGCGTAAGCAAATCCGGCAAACCGTACCTCAACCTGAGGATAATGGATTCCACCGGGGAGCTCGAGGCGCGGGTGTGGGACGACGCCGAGGCCCTCGGCAGGGGGTTCAACAGGAACGACGTGGTCGCGCTGAAGGGCTTTGCGGTCGCGTACCAGGGGGGGATACAGGTGAACGTCTCCTCGATAAGCGCGCTCAAAGAGGGGGAGTACTCCATCAGGGATTTTCTCCCTTCTTCAAAGAGGGACCCCGGCGAGATGATGCGGGAGCTCGACGGGCTAATCTCGTCCATGAAGGACGCTCACCTGAGGGCGCTGCTTACGGCGATATTCTCAGACCCAGGCGTCAGGGGGCTTTTTTCAACGGCGCCGGCGGCCAAGTCCATGCACCACCCTTACCTCGGCGGCCTGCTTGAGCACGTCCTCTCCATCTGCGGCCTGGCGGAGAAGATAACCGCGCACTACGGGAACAATATAAACAAGGACCTCCTTACGGCCGGGGCGATCCTCCATGACATAGGGAAGATATACGAGCTCTCGTACATGAGGGCTTTCGAGTATACGGACGTAGGCAGGCTCATCGGCCATATAACCATAGGCGTCGAGTTGATAGACGACAAGATAAGGGGGATAGAGGGTTTCCCCGCGGAGCTCGCCGTCCTTCTCAAGCATATGATACTCTCCCACCACGGCTTACTCGAGTACGGCTCTCCCAAGAGACCCAAGACCCTCGAAGCCATCGTGCTCTACTATCTCGACGACATGGACGCCAAGGTGAACGCGGTGCAGACCCTCATGGAGGCGGAGGCGTCCAGGGAGAACCCCTCGGGATGGAGCGCGTACCAGAAGATATTCGAGAGGTACATCTATACCGGCGGACGCATGGGCGAGGTAGAGGCGGCGGGGGAGAAGCCGGCCGGGGATGCGGAGGAGACGGGGCCGAAAGAGACGCTCAACCTTTTCAAGTGACGCGCCCTGCGGCAAAAACCGCTTCATGACGTCTCGCCCGCCTCAACTACAAAATCCCAGGTATGCGGAAAAAGTCCCCAAAGTTGTCATTTTATCGGCACTGAGATTCTTAACGGAGCCTGTCCTGAGCGAAAGAGAGAGATTCTTCGCGGAGTTTATCCTGAGCAAAGCGAAGGACTCGGAACGACAGAGCGCAGGGTTTAGAATGACAGGATAAAATAGTCTTTCCGCATCCCACTTAATAAAAATGCCTTCTAAAGACAGGATAAAAAAGCTCTCAAGGTTGCGGTCATCCCTTGAGCGCGCCTGTTCCGCTGACCCGAGGTTCAAGGACGCGGTGGCCGTGTTCGGCCGCGGCCCGGCCCCGTGCGCCCTCATGGTCGTGGGCGAGGCCCCGGGAAGGGACGAGACGCGATTGAAGACGCCATTCGTAGGCAAGGCGGGGAGTTTTTTTGTGGCCATACTCGAAGAGGTCTTCGGCCGGGAAAGGGATGAGTTCTACATAACGAACACCGTAAAGGTCTGGCCGACAATAAAGACCGTGAGGCTCAAGACGCGCAAGCCGAGCGATGAGGAGGTGGAGTTCTTCCTGCCGTATCTCAGAAAGGAGATAGAGACGGTGGCCCCTCAAGTAATACTGGCGGTCGGCAAGACCGCGTTCTCCACGCTTGCGCCCGGGCATGAGTTCGCGCCCGGAAAATGGACGGAGCACCCAGGGGGGGTGTTGATAATGCCGGTATACCACCCATCATACATATTGAGGCGGCAGAAAGACCTCAAAAACAATACCGAGAGGCTCAAGGAGGCCCTGCGTAATGCGAGAAAAAGGATAGAAAAGGCCGTATGAAATGGCCCTATTAGCCACCCCTAAGCCAAAACTGCGGGGTATCCGTTGGTGCTGTCGATCGCAGCTTGCGCCAGCCAAGTTGCGAAACATTAAAATTCCCTATCTACATGGAATTTTCAAGTAAGGTACTTGTCTATTGAGATTCGCTCGCTTACCCTGATAGCCAAACCGCAGGGAATTCGCTCGCTATGCTTGTGAAAGCCCTCCATCGCCCAGGCAGCCAGGCCGCGCTTAATCGTATCCGAAGGAAACGTCAAGATATCGATGCGTAACTCCGTCACTTATAAAAACACGAAGTCATGGCGCACGCTATCCCTCTCGTCGGCGCTCTCATGGCTGATGAAGCTCCTGATGGCTGGCCTCCTGCCTTACGAGGTCTATCACGGCCAGTACCTCTTCGCCGTGGCGGTTATCGCCGCCATTGCGCTCTCCCTTATACCGAGCATAGTGCAGAGGAACTACCGCATAACCCTTCCGTTCGAGCTCGACCTCCTGATAACCCTCTCGCTTTTCCTGCATACGTTCATGGGAGAGGGCCTTGATTTCTACCACAGGGTATGGCTCTATGACAAGTTCCTCCACGTCTACGGCACCGCGGTGATAGCCATGCTCGCCTTCCTGATAACCTATACGCTGCACTACACCAGGAAGGTGCGCCTGAGCATCCCGCTTGTCGGTTTTTTCACCGTCATCTTCGCGATGGCGGTCGGGGGGCTCTGGGAGATAGGGGAGTTCATCGTGGACAGCCTTTTCAACACCCATGCCCAGGACGGCCTTGCCGACACGATGTGGGACATGATAAACGACCTCGTCGGAGGGTTCGTCATAGCCGTTTTAGGCATGCTCTACGTCAGGTACTCGAGGCCGGAGACGAGGCACAGGCTCGCAAAGCCGATGGGCGAGGTCTTCGGCCTCGGGAAAAGGATAGACCGGATAAAGCGCAGGCTCAAAAAATACGGATAAGGAGGTCGTATGGAGACTTACTACAACCCCGGGGACCTTCCAAGGTTCTCCTCGATAGGCGAGGGCGCCCCGGAGCTCTGGAAGAAGTTCAGCGAATGGTACGGAATGGTCTTTGCCGAGGGGGCCCTCAGCGAGAGGGAGAAGGCGCTGATAGCCCTTGCCGTGGCGCACGCGGTACAGTGCCCGTACTGCATAGACGCCTACACCCAGGCCTGTTTCGAGAAGGGGTCCAATATCGAGCAGATGACCGAAGCGGTACATGTGGCGGCGGCGATAAAGGGCGGGGCCGCGCTGGTGCACGGGGTGCAGATGAAGAACGCCGCTGAAAAGATAGGGATGTAGGCGACATGGGACTCTCTCATAATGAGGGTTGGGCCGGTCTTGAGCCGTTCGACCGCCGCCTCGGGGAGGCCGGCCTCTGTCCCCTTACCTCGTCAGGCATCTCGGTATTCCAGGTGAACATGGGCAGGCTCTGCAACATGGCGTGCCGCCACTGCCACGCGGACGCGGGCCCCGGCAGGACCGAGGTCATGACCGGAGAGACGGCCGGGGAGTGCCTGAAGGTCATCCGGAGGGAGAGGCTACAGACGGTGGACATAACTGGCGGCGCCCCGGAGTTGAACCCCTCGTACCGCGGGTTCGTCGAGGGTTGCCGTGAAGCGGGGGCGCGTGTGAAGACGCGTACTAACCTCACGGTGCTGCTAAAGGAAGGGTTCGGGGACCTGCCGCGGTTCTTCGCGGAGAACTCGGTGGAGGTGATAGCGTCGATGCCGTACTTCTTGAAGGAGACCGTGGAGAGGCAGCGCGGGCGGGGCGCGTTCTCTTCCTCCATAGAGGCGCTGAAGCTTCTCAATTCGGCGGGCTACGGGGTGGAGGGGAGCCCGCTACAGTTGAACCTCGTCTACAACCCGTGCGGGGCCTATCTCCCGCCCAGGCAGGAGGCCGTCGAGGCCGATTTCAGGCGGGAGATGAAGAGGCGCTGCGGGGTGTCTTTTACGAACCTCTTCACTATAACGAACATGCCGGTGGGAAGGTTCCTTCAGTTCCTGAGGGAGTCGAAGAACCTGGAGAGGTACATGGAGAGGCTTTGCGCCTCATACAACCCCGTTGCCGCCGCGAACGTCATGTGCAGAGAGATTATTTCGGTCGGGTGGGACGGCGCCCTTTACGACTGCGACTTCAACCAGATGCTCGGGATAAGGTGCGGCTACGGGGCCCCGGCGCATATAAGGGACTTCGACGCCGGCATGCTTGAAAGGAGAAGGATAACCACGGGGCCGCATTGCTACGGTTGCACGGCCGGGGCGGGTTCAAGCTGTAGCGGGGCAATGGCGTGAAGCGGAATGGTCAATAGAACCTCCTGGCGCAGTCCGGACAGATGCCGTGGCTGAAGTCCGCCTCGGAGTGTTCCTGTATGTACACCTCGATCTTCTTCCAGTACCCGTTGTCGTCGCGGATCTTTTTGCAGGACGCGCATATCGGAAGGAGCCCCCTCAGTATCTTTATGCTGGAGAGCGCCTCCTTGAGTTCGGCTATGAGCCTCTGGTTCTCCTCTTCTCTTTTCTTGCGCTCGGTAATGTCTATGCCGGAAGCCAGGACGGCGCAGGCAACGCCTTCATCGTCCTTTAATAACGTATGCGTCCACGAGATGACCTTCGTATCCCCGTCCCTGGTGAGGACGGGGCCTTCGAGGCAATTATAGGTCCCTTCGCCGCCGGAAAATATCATGGAGAAGCATTCCTTCATGCCGGCGCGCATCTCTTCAGGCACGAAGTTGCCGAACCAGTTTTTTCCGATTATCTCGTCTTCGCCGTAGCCGAGTATCCCGACCCCCCTCCGGTTGATGAGCCTGACAATCTGCGAGGCGTCTATTATGAGAAGGATAGCGCCGGCGACGTCAAGGTACATCTGTGCCCTGTCCCGTTCTTTTTTCAGTTCGCCGGTCCACTGCAACCGCGCCGTGATGTCCCTCGCTATGCCGAGGACGGCCCTCACCGCGCCGTCTTTTCCGAACAAAGGGCTCAGTTTGGTCCCAAGCCCTATCGCCCCTTTTCCGGGGATATCGAAGATATCCTCTTTGAAGAGTTGCGCGCCTGTGGTAAAGACCTCCTCGAGGCTTTTTTCCATCAGGGAATACGCGGGAGGCGGAAAGAAATCCGACAGGCGCCTGCCGAGGCTCTCCCCCTTTTCGCGGCCCAGAAACCTTGCCGCGAAGTTGTTGAGGTACTCTATCCGCAGGTCTTTGCCTATGATGAAGATGCAGTCATCCGCCGACTCGGCCAGCGTCCGGTAGAGGTCTCCGCTTTCGCGCAAGGCCTCTTCGGCCCGCGCCCCTGCGGACTTAAGGCCCTCAAGCTCCTCAAGTTTTGCTTTAAGCGCCTTTATTTCTTCTTTTAAGTCGTCTATTTCCGGCATATTATTTTCTATTGAGTTGATAGACACGGGTGCGCACGCGTCAAAAATTCACGAAGGATGATACTACATCCGTTGAAAAATTCAAACAAAATAACCGGACGGTTTAGGATTCGTAAAAACGCGCCGTTACCCACGCCCCCGGACACGGTCTCCCCTTGCCGTGCCATGTTTCATGAAATGTGATAGAGTACCGGAAAAGGGCGTTAGAGAGGCGGAGGCCGTCTCGTGGGACGTATAGCAACGGGGCAGGCTCGGAAATGGGTTCGCAATTTTATATGGGATGTGTATAATCGAGAGTGAGTGCGCCCCGCCGCATAGCGGCGGGGCGTTTGAGAGCGGCGTTATCGCGGAACTCAGGCAGAACTACCGGCGGCGCAACTCCGCCGCATCCGAGGAGAAGCCATGAACGTGAGCCCTCTTGCAGGCCGTCCGGCCGTGCCGTCGATGCTGGTCGACGTGCCCAGACTGATAACCGCCTATTATACCGAACGGCCCGACCCGTCAATGCCCGGCCAGCGTGTCGCCTTCGGCACGTCGGGGCACCGCGGCTCCTCGCTTGAGAGGTCCTTCAACGAATGGCACATACTTGCAACCACCCAGGCCATCTGCCTGTATCGCAAGCTCCGGGAGATTGACGGCCCGCTCTTCCTCGGCATGGACACGCACGCGCTCTCGGCGCCTGCCTTTGTCAGCGCGCTCGAGGTGTTAGCGGCCAACGGAGTCGAGGTCATGATATCACGGGGGGACGAATACACCCCTACCCCAGCCGTCTCCCACGCCATCCTCACGTACAACCGCGGGCGCGAGACAGGACTCGCCGACGGCATCGTCGTTACCCCTTCGCACAACCCGCCGCACGCCGGCGGCTTCAAGTATAACCCGCCGAACGGCGGGCCGGCCGGCTCCTCCGTCACCGGGTGGATAGAGGCGAAGGCCAACGAGATATTGGAAGGCGGCCTTGTTGAAGTGAAGAGGCTCCCTCTGGACAGGGCCCTCGGGGCCTCCACGACGCACCGGCACGACTATATTGAGGCCTACACCGAAGACCTCGCCGATATCATCGACATGGACGCGGTCCGCGGCTCAGGGATAAGCCTCGGGGTGGACCCGCTCGGCGGCGCGGGGGTGCGCTACTGGGGGCGTATCGCGGAGCGCTACGGCCTCGACCTCGCGGTCGTGAACGAGACGGTGGACCCGACGTTCCGTTTTATGACGGTGGATTGGGACGGCCGGATACGGATGGACCCGTCCTCGCCCTACGCGATGCGGGGGTTGATAGGCCTTAAGGACCGCTTCGACATAGCCTTTGCCTGCGACCCCGACCATGACCGCCACGGGATAGTCACCAGGGGCGCGGGCCTGCTGCCGCCGAACCACTACCTCGCCTGCGCCGTCTTCTACCTCTTCCAGCGCCGTCCCGGGTGGCGCGCGGACGCGGCCGTGGGCAAGACGGTCGTCAGCAGCCGGATGATAGACCGCGTCGCCGCGAAGCTCGGCCGCGGGCTCTACGAAGTCCCGGTCGGCTTCAAGTGGTTCGCCGACGGCCTCTTTGACGGCTCCCTCGGCTTCGGCGGCGAGGAGAGCGCCGGCGCGTCGTTCCTGCGCATGGACGGAGGCGTATGGACGACCGACAAGGACGGGATGGCGATGGCCTTGCTCTCCGCGGAGATGACGGCGCGCATGGGTCGCGACCCCGGCGAGATATACCGGGGGCTGACGCGCGAGTTCGGCGAGTCTTTCTACGACCGCGTCGATGCGCCGGCCACTGGGGAGCAGAAGGAGACGCTAAAGAAGCTCTCCGCCGAGCAGGTAAGGATGAAGGAGCTGGCCGGCGAGCGGATAGTGCACATACTGACGCGCGCCCCCGGCAACGGTGAGCCTATCGGCGGCGTGAAGGTGGAGGCGGAGAGCGGGTGGTTCGCGGCGCGCCCGTCGGGGACCGAGGACGTCTGCAAGATATACGCCGAGAGCTTTCGCGGAGAGGACCACCTGCGCAGAATCGAGGAGGAGGCCCAGGCGATCGTGAGCGATGCGGTGGCGTAGCGGTCCAGCCCCTCATCCGGGCGTTGCGTCCGGCCTCCGTGCGGTATCCGGAGATTATGGATCGCGGTGCAAAGACCTTCTTTCAAAGAAAGATAGATGAAGCCATGAAAAAGGGGCATGGCCGGCGTAGCGGCGGCTCAGTGTCCGGGAAGAGGAAAAGGTAATTATGAGGGAGGACGGCATGAAGAAACCGGGACAGGTCATGAAGATTTATGCGGCGCTATTATTTGTCATGTTATGTTTTCTGCTCAATCCGCCGTTTATCCGCGCGGAAGCCCCTCCGAACACAATAACGTTTGAGAACCAGTCCGGAGAGCCGGGCCTCGTGAAGCTCATCGGGCCGACGGCCCTGTCAGTCGAGGTCCCTGTCGGGGGGAGCCGGACCGTCAACGCGGCTGCCGGTGAATACCACATCCTCGTGCGCTATGGAAATGACCCGAAGGCGTACAGATATTCCAAGGGCGACCCGTTTACCGTAACCCAGACCGCGACAAAGTATTCGGCCACCTCCATCACCCTCCACAAGGTCGTAGGCGGCAACTACCCCTCGCGCCCTGCCTCAAGTGCGGAGTTTGACAACGCCGTCGTAACCCGGGAGGGGGCCGCGAAAGACGACGAAAAGAAGCCCGGTGAGACGACGGGCCTTCCCGCGGGCAATCCGGAACTCAGAGATAGACTCCATCAATAGGAAGAAAAAGCGCCGGCTGACGTGAAGAAAGAGATATCCACACTCAGGGCGTCTAAAGACGCGGTTGCGAAAGGTTACGCCGCCATTCGTCTTGGAGGCATGGGAGAGCGGGCAAAGGGGGCGATAGGCGCGCTCATAGAAACACTTAGGGACAACACACATCTTCAATGGATGCCAAATGGGGGTTCGACATCTCCAAGAGATGAAGCAGCGCGGGCACTCGGGAGGATAGGCAAACCGGCGGTAGAGCCCCTCATCGATTTTATCGCCGCGTTGAAGGATACGGATTATGGTGTCCGCCGGGGCGCGGCAAAGGCGCTCGGAACTATTACCGGAAAGAATTTTGGCGAAGACCAACAGAAGTGGAGAGACTGGCTGGAAGGGCAGAAAGGCAAGCGGCATTGAACATGCATAGCGAGCGCCCAGCCCAGCCCCGAGCTGCGGGGTCAAGCGAGCGAATGGAAATAGATACTTCCTTATATGTCGAAGATTAAGCGCGGCTTGCCGCTGGGAGCTTCAAGTCCACGGGGACGGACTGCCCGGGGCGGCCGTCTCCGCCGCATACGGCGCCGAAGGGGGTTGCTGAATGAAAAGGGCCGGGCTTGACAAGGCCGGACTGGAGGTTGGGCGATGACTCAGGGGTCTTCCTCAAGACCGTCCGGACCGGGCGTCCTGGCGATAAACGGAGGCTCATCGAGCATCAAGTTCGCCCTCTTTGAGACGGACGGGGAGCCGCGGCGGCGGCTCTACGGCAAGATAGACCGCATAGGTCTTGGAGGCGCCAGCCTCGTCTTCAACGACGCGGCCAGCGGACGGCAGGGGGGCCTCGGCATCGAGGCCCCGGACCACCGATCTGCGGCGGACTTCCTGATAGGCTGGATCGAGGGGGAGGCGGTGCTCGATTCCGTAAAGGCTGTCGGGCACCGCGTGGTCCACGGCATGGAGCGCACAGGCCCTGAGCGCGTCACCCCGGATCTCCTTGCCTGGCTCAACCGCATAAAGCCTTACGACCCCGACCATCTGCCGCTCGAGATAGAGCTTATAGAGGCGTTTTGCCGCCGCTGTCCGGGGTTGCCCCAGCTCGCCTGCTTTGACACGGCGTTCCACAGCGCCATGCCGCGCGCGGCCCGGCTCCTGCCTATCCCGAGACGCTACGACGCGCAGGGGGTGCGGCGCTACGGTTTCCACGGCCTGTCCTATGCCTATCTCATGGAAGAGCTCGCCCGGCTCAGCGGCGTCGAAGCCGTCATGGGGCGGGTAATCCTGGCGCACCTCGGCAACGGCGCAAGCATGGCCGCGGTGCTCGACGGCAGGGGCGTTGACACCAGCATGGGGTTCACCCCGGCCGCCGGGTTGCCGATGGGCACGCGGCCCGGCGACATCGACCCCGGGGTCGCATGGCACCTGATGCGCACGGAGAATCTCACCCCGGAACAGTTCAACAGGATCATCAACCATGAGTCCGGCCTCCTCGGCGTCTCGGAGACGAGTTCGGACATGCGCGACCTCATAGGGCTGCAGGCCGGAGACGTCCGCGCGGCCGAGGCCGTGGAGCTATTCTGTTACCAGGCCCGCAAATGGATAGGGGCGTTCGCCGCCGCGCTCGGCGGGCTCGATACCCTGGTCTTCTCCGGCGGTATAGGCGAGAACTCCGCCGAGGTGCGCTCGCGCATCTGCGGCGCCCTGGGGTTTCTCGGCGTGGAATTGGACGGGGACAGGAACGCGGCGAACGGACCGGTCATCTCCGCCGGGCCGGGCCGGGTAGTTGTCCGGGTCATCCGCACAGACGAGGAGCTGATGATAGCGAGGGCGGTATGCAGGGGCCTCGGCGGCTGAGGACGGGGCCGGGCGAAACCGATCTAATAAAAAGGAGCGCCATTATGGAGAAAAAGCCCCTCACGAGGGAAGAGCTTCGCAGGATGGACGCCTACTGGCGGGCGGCCAACTATCTGTCGGTGGGCCAGATATACCTCCTTGACAACCCGTTGTTGAAAAAGCCGTTGAAGCTTGAGCATGTGAAGCCGAGGCTGCTCGGCCACTGGGGCACGACCCCAGGGCTCAACTTCATCTATGTCCATCTGAACAGGGTCATCAGGAAGTACGGCCTGGACATGATATACGTGGCCGGCCCGGGCCACGGCGGGCCGGCCCTTGTGGCCAACACGTACCTCGAAGGCGCGTACAGCGAGCTGTACCCGGACGTCTCCATGGACGAGCGCGGGATGAAGAGGCTCTTCAGAC
>JACRNN010000085.1 GCA_016234955.1 Deltaproteobacteria bacterium
CACATGAGGAAGAAGATGAGGAACTTCGATATAATAATGAAGTTGAGCGAGGAGACCTTCGGTTTCCTCTTCCTCGATACGAACGAGAAGGTGATGAGGCTCCTGTCGTCGGTCACGGCCGCCATCGCCACGGAAGACTTCTTCAACAGGTCCATTTCCGACGGCAGGATAGAGGTGCTTTGCGGCTATGCCGTATTCCCGCACGACGGCATGACGTTCCAGGACCTCTTCTCAAAGGCGTCGAAGAGCTATAAGCTCGATACGAAGACGACTTACGATACTTAAGGCCGCTTAAAAAGCTCCCGACCCACGCCACTTGGCGTGGGTGGACCGAAGGAGTCGAGAAGTGAGGCGGGGTTCCCATTGCGTCTTTACAATTGCAATGGGAAGGCGTACTTGTTTTGTACGCCGCAGTGACGAACGACGATGACGACACCGCGGATGGGGTTTTTTCAGCGGCCTGCCATACCAAAATATGATTACGGTAAGATTCTTCGCCATGCTCAAGGGGCTCGCCGGCGCTGAAGAGAAGGCGTACCCGGTAGAGGCCCCCATTACAATAGGCGAGCTCAAGGAGCTCCTGAAAAGGGACTTTCCCGCCCTGAGGCCGGTCATAGACAGCCGCTCGGTACTCGTATCCGTCAACCAGGAGTTCGCGGGCCGGCGGACCTTGATAAAAGACGGCGACGAGGTGGGGCTGTTGCCTCCCTTCTCAGGCGGCTGATCTTGAAGCTCCTCGCGGAAAAGTCGCGGGGAGCTTCAACGACGTTTTTTTAGCGTTCTGAAGCCACAACGGTTTTTTTAGCCCCAGTGGGTTCATTGACACCGCAGATGGGGCTTTTTCAGCAGCCTGTCAGGATATGCGAATGGATCTCGTAAGGATACAGAAAGACGCGTTCTCGACGGAGGAGGAGGTAGCGCGGGTGAAGGCCGCTTCCAGGGGGATAGGCGCGGTGGTAGCCTTCCTCGGCACGGCGAGGGATTTTTCAAAGGGCGAGTCGATAACGGGCCTTGACTTCGAGCACTACCCCGGCATGGCCGAGGCCAGGCTCAGGGACATCAGGGAGAGGGCGCTCAAGAACTTCAACATCATCGAGATGTCCATAGTCCACAGGACGGGCAGGATAGAGATAGGCGAGGATATAGTGCTCATAGCCGCGGCCGCGGCCCACCGTAACGACGCCTTCATGGCGTGCGAGTGGGCGATAACCGAGCTAAAGCGCACCACCCCGATATGGAAGCGCGAGACTACCGGCAAGGGCGAGGTATGGGTCTCCGAGACCCCCTGAGGGACTGACGCGCGGCAAAGGGGGCCGGAGGGGGAGCGGGCACAAGGTACGCGGCAGACCGGATATAATAAAGACTGGATAGGTAAAGATGGTAACGGTAGGCATTCTTACGATGAGCGACAAGGGGTCCAGGGGCGAGCGCGAGGACCTGAGCGGCATGGAGATAGAGCGCATGATAAAGGAGCTCCCCGCCGAGGTCAAGGCCTATGAGGTCATCCCCGACGAGATTGATGTCATCAAGGCCCGGCTGATCGAGTACGCGGACATCAAGAGGCTCGACCTCGTGCTCACTACTGGCGGCACGGGGGTCACACCGAGGGACGTGACGCCCGAGGCCACCAGGGCGGTTATAGAGAGGGAACTGCCGGGCATGGCCGAGGCCATGAGGGCGGAGTCCCTGAAGAAGACGCCCAACGCCATGATATCGAGGGCCGTGTGCGGCATAAGGAAAGAGACGCTCATAATCAACCTGCCCGGAAGCCCCAGGGCGGTGAGGGAGAACCTCGCGGTGGTAATGCCCGCGCTCAACCACGCGGTGGAGAAGATAAAGGGCAGTCCGTCCGAGTGCGCGACTCCCTGAGCGGTTGTCTCGCGGCAACGCCCCGCCCTGGCGATTCAGCCCTTCCTGACAGACCACCCGATACCGCGAAAACCGTTGTCAATCTTTTCAAAAGTTGGTAGTATATAACCGTTATTCCGCCGGAAATCTCACCTCGAAAAAACCATCACATCATACGAGCGGTCCTTTCGCAAGACATCGGTGATATCTTAAAAGTCATTGCCGCGTCGCTTGCGCTCCTCTCCCTGTTGGAGATGCGGGAAGCTTCCCTCTTTTTTCCGTTAAGGGCGGGCCGGTTTGAAGATAATCCATAAAATGATGATAGGGTTTCTCTCCGTAATCGCCCTGATATGGGTCGCCGGGTATTTCGCCGTTCATTCAAGCCAGAAGGCCCTGCGGGAATCCATCGTGAAGAACTCCTATTTTTTAGCCGGCCAGATCCTCGAGGCCATGGACAGGGATATCTATGAAAAGACGCAGATATTTGAGGAGTATTCAAGGGACCTGATACTGCAAGACGCTGTTTCCGGATCGAACCGGGAGTTCGGGAGGCTGGCCGATATTCAGGCGTATATCGATGAGAAGGATAAGGAATGGGCTTCTTCGCCGAATAAGGAAGCGAGGCCTTTTATGCGCATGATATCAGGCAACAAATTGTCTGATGAATTACGCGAAAAAACGGAATTCTATGAAAAAAGATATGGCTTTAATCTCTTTCCGTCGGCGGTCGTTACGAACAGGTACGGCGCCGTAGTCTCGATGACGGAAAGGGCGGGCCGCTACGGATACGGCAATGAAAGGTGGTGGCAAGAGGCGAAGAAGGACGGGTCGTATTTCGGGGACGTCAGACACGACGACGATACGGGCGCGAACGTCATGGATATCGGGATAAGGGTGGACGGCGCAAAGGGCGAATTCATCGGCGTGATAAAATGCGTCTTGAACATCGAGACCGTGAACATGGCGCTCAAGGAGGTGGAGGCGGAAAAGGGCGCCGTATTGCCCAAAAGCATGCATCTGAAGCTGGTGAGGGGAGACGGCCGTCTCATATATTCGACGGAACGGTTCAAGTTCCTTGAGGACGCGTCTGCTCTGTTGCGGGAATTCACGGCACGGAGAGGAGAACACGTCCCATACTTCATAAGAAGAGAAGGCTATGAGCCGGGGGAGGGGGAGGAGCTCTCCGTCCATGCCCATTCAAAGGGATACAGGGATTATAAGGGCCTGGGCTGGGTCATTTTTGTCGATTATGAGACGGCTGACATATTCTCCCCGGTGGCTGAATTGAGGTACAGGATATTGGCCTTTTCACTGATAGCCGCCGCGGCCGCCGCGCTGATAGCGCCCGTCATCTCCCGTTCGCTCTCACGGCCCATTGAAAGGCTCAAGGACGCCGCCGTGGAGTTCGGCAGGGGAGGCATGGACGTCAGTTTTGAAACGGCGTCAAGGGATGAGATAGGGGCGCTCGGCTCGGCGTTCAACAGGATGGCGGAAGAGCGCAAGCGGATGGACGAGGAGATCAAAAGGAGCGAAGAGCGGTTCCGTACACTGGTGGAGACCACGAGCGATTGGGTGTGGGAGGTGGACGGCAAGGGGGTCTATACCTACGCGAGCCCGAAGGTGCGCGACATCCTCGGCTATGAGCCTGAGGATGTGCTGGGCAAGACCCCTTTCGACCTCATGCCCGCGGAAGAGGCCAAACGCGTCGCGGAGATATTCGGCCATGTAGCCGCCGCGAAAAAGCCGTTCAGCATGCTCGCCAATACGAACCTCCACAGGGACGGCCGCGAGGTGGTTATCGAGACCAGCGGCGTGCCGGTCCTGGACGACGAAGGCAACCTGCTCGGCTACAGGGGCATAGACCGGGACATCACCGAGCGGAGCGTGCTCTATGAGAGGCTCAGGCACGCCGCGTTGAATGACGCGCTGACGGACCTGCCGAACAGGGCCCTCTTCCTGGAGCGCCTGAAGGGCTCGGTGGAACGCGCGAAAAGGCATCACGATTACCTCTTCGCCGTCCTTTTCCTCGACCTCGACCGCTTCAAGAACGTGAACGACAGCCTGGGCCATCTCTTCGGGGACCAGCTCCTGCTCGGGGTGGCCGAGAGGCTTAAAGAGTGCGTGCGCCCCTATGACACCATCGCGAGGCTCGGGGGGGACGAGTTCGCGGTCCTGCTGGAGGATATCAAGAGCGGCAGGGACGCGATACGGATCGCCGAGCGGATACAGGATGAATTGACGCTCCCCTTCAAACTCGAAGAACACGAAGTCTTCGCCACCGCGTCCATAGGGATAGTCCTGAGCAAGCCTGGCTACGACCAGCCGGAGGACCTGCTCCGAGACGCAGATACGGCCATGTATGAGGCCAAGGCCACAGGCAGGGGTTGCCATGTGATATTCGACGAGGTCATGCACGCCCGCGCCACGGCATACCTGCGGATGGAGAACGATTTAAGGCAGGCGGTTGAAAAAAAGGAGCTTCTCCTGCACTACCAACCCATCGTGTCGGTGGATGAGGGCAGGATCGCGGGGTTTGAGGCCCTTGTGCGCTGGAGGCCCGCCTCCGGCGATTTGATACCCCCGGCGGAGTTCATCCCCCTGGCCGAAGAGACGGGCCTGATAAAGCCCATAGGCGCCTGGATATTTCACGAGGCATGCCGTCAGATGAGCGCATGGCACAAGCGCTTCCCCGCGAACCCGCCCTTGTCGGTCAGCATAAACCTCTCCAGCAGGCAGTTCGCTCCGGAATTGATAGAGGTGGTGAGAGAGGTACTCGGAGAGACCGGCCTCGACCCTGAGAGCCTGAGGATCGAGATAACCGAGTCCATCATCATGGAGAAGCCCTCGGTCTCGGCCGCCTTGATCCTGCAGTTGCGGAAGATGAACGTCAAGGTCCACCTCGACGACTTCGGCACGGGGTACTCCTCGTTGAGCTATCTCCACAGGTTCCCCATCGACGCGCTGAAGATAGACCGCTCCTTCGTCAATGTCATGTCCACGGACGAGGGCGCCATGGAGATAACCAAATCCGTCATAGCGCTGGCGCACAGCCTGAGTAAGCGCGTGATAGCGGAAGGGGTGGAGACGGCCGGACAGATTGAGGAATTGAGGAGGCTCAGGTGCGACTACTACCAGGGGTATCTATTTTCAAAGCCTCTGGACAGGGAAGCGGCGGAATCGCTGCTCGCCGGGGCATTCCAGTCCGCCTGAGGCTCCGTGCTCCGCGGCCCCGTTCAGGACGGCGCGCGCCGGGTATTCAGTCCAGGATGTTCCTGAGGACGAAGAATATGTTCTCCTTCCGCTCCCTGAGCCTCCGGAGCGTATACGGGAGATAGTTGACGCCGTAGGGCACGTATACCGTAACCCCGAAGCCCTGTCGCGCAAGGCTTTTCTGGAGGCCCCTTTTAATGCCGAGGAGCATCTGGAACTCGAATGAGCCTTTCGGTATCCCGTTTTCGGAAGCTATCCTTACGGCCTCGTCGATGAGCCTCCTGTCGTGGGTGGCTATGGCGGGCCTGTCGCCTTTCAGGAGCAGTTCCCCCATCAATGCCCTGTAGTTCTTGTCAACGTCCCTTTTCGAGGCGTAGGATATCTCCGGCGGCTCCTTGTACGCGCCCTTTACCAGACGGACCGGCGCCTTCTCCTTTATGAGGAGCGCCACGTCCCCGGCGCTCCTCAGGAGACAGCTCTGTATCGCTATGCCGCAGTTGGGGTGGCTGGCGTGGACATCGAGGAATATGTCGATAGTCCTCCGGGTGTAGGCAGAGCCTTCCATGTCGAACCAGACGAAGTTATCAAGGCCGCGGGCCTTTTTCACTATCTCCTGCGCGTTGTCCCTGGCGGCTCCGTAGCCGAGGTCCAATCCGAGGTGTGTGAGCTTGAGCGATACCGTAGACCGGACTCCTGAGCCCTTGATATCGTCGAGGAGGGCCGAGTATTCCTTGACGGTAAGGAGCGCCTCCGCCGCGTCCTCCACGTTTTCGCCGAGGTTGTCGATGGTGGCCCGCAAGCCGTCGGCGTTGAGGCGTCTGGCGACTTCTATCGCATCGGCCCTGTGCGTCCCGGCTATATATCTCCGTGCAAGTAAATCTATAAGCCCCTTCACCCTAACCCCTCTATGAACCTGTCCACTACCCCCTTGAGCCCGGGGCTCTCCATGTCTGCTACGTCGTAGCGGACGCGCACGGCCTTTTTCCTTATCCTGATGACGTTGGCGAGGTTGACAGGGGTCGCTATCAGGACGCAATCGCAAGGCGTCCTCTCCACGGTCTCCTCTAACTCCCTTACCTGTTCCTTTGAATACCCCATTGCGGGCAGGAGGCGCTCAAGCCGGGGGAATCGGTCGAGGGTTTCCCTGATGCTTCCGACCGCGTAGGGCCTCACGTCCACCGGGCGAGCGCCAAAGGCCCTTGCCGCTATCGTCCCGGCCCCGTACTCCATGCCGCCGTGCGTGAGCGTCGGCCCGTCCTCTATGACGAGGACGTCTTTGCCCTCTATGGGACCCTCTACGGTTATCTTCGAGGCTGTGAGGACTATTTCCGCGCCGGGGTTGACTGACCGGACGTTCCTTCTTACCTCCTCCACCGCCCCCGCGGGCGCGGTGTCCGCCTTGTTGATTATCACGCACCTGGCCCTCCGGATGTTCGCCTCTCCGGGGTAATACTTCAACTCATGACCGGCCCTGTGCGGGTCAGCGGCCACGAGCTCGAGGCCCGGCCTTATGAATGGCAGGTCGTTATTCCCGCCGTCCCAGATTATGACGCCTCCCTCTTTCTCGGCCTCTTCAAGCACCGCCCGGTAATCGACCCCGGCGTAGACCGTGACGCCGGCCTCTATCAGATGTTCGTACTCCTCCATCTCCTCGATGGTGCAAGAGGCGGCCCTCATGTCCTCGGGAGCGGCGAACCTCTGCGCCTTCTGGGCGCGCAGGTCGCCGTAGGGCATGGGGTGGCGTATGACGACGGGCGTCCTGCCCGCGTCCTTCAAAGCCTTTGCCGCGAACCGCGTTATCCCGCTCTTGCCGCACCCCGTCCTGACGGCGCATACGGAGATGACGGGCCTCCTGGACTCAAGCATCGTCTTTTCGGCGCCGGGGAGGATGAAGTCCGCGCCGAGCGCCATGCACAGGGACGCCCTGTGCATGACGTACTCGTGGGATACGTCGCTGTAGGAAAAGACCACCCCGTCTACTTTGTGTTTCTTGATGAGGGCCGCCAACTCTTCTTCCGGGTGGATGGGCACCCCGCGGGGATAGAGCGGGCCGGAGAGCTCTGGGGGGTAGGTCCTGTCGCCTATGAAGGGTATCTGCGCGGCTGTGAAGGCCACGACCTCGCAGGCGGGGTCGGACCTGTAGAGCATGTTGAAGTTATGGAAGTCCCTGCCCGCCGCGCCCATTATCAGTATTCTTCTTTTCATTTCCTAAGGATATATCGCGGGCGGGCGGAAATCAAGGGGCGTGAGGCGCGTCGACCGGCGGCCATTGGCCGGGGGTGCCGAGCAGGACGTATCCGCCTCTGGAGTCTATCACCTCAAGGCCGTGGGGTCCCTTGACATCCTCCTGCTTCGAGGCCTCGGTTATCACTAGCATCTTCCCGTACTTCGATCTCCCGGTCAAGGAACACGAGTCGCCCTTTTCGGTCTTAATGATGGTCCTGCCGGCGTAGAAGGGTATCGAGGGCCTGTTTATCTCGTAGGTGGCCAGCGTGTCGGTCTTGCCGAGGTTCCTGGCCGCGTACTTCGAGTAGACGTAGAGCGTCTTTTGGAGGTACGCGTTCACGGGCGGCAGGGCGTGGAGCCGGAGGAATATCAAGAGGATGAGGGCGAGCGCGGATATCCCTGCGAATGACGCCTTCGGGGCCTTGAAGGCCGCAAGCCCGAAGGCCGCCGTGCAGAGGAATATCAGCCCGAGCGAGTAGAAAAATACGCCGGGGAAGGCCACGTCCATGCGTATCTCCATATGCGGCAGGATAAACATCGCGGCCCCGAGGACAACGGAGATAAGGACGAGTATGTAGAGCCCGGCCCTCCTGTCTCTATTGCCTTCGGCCAGCTCCGCGACAGCGAGGCCCGAGAGTATCGAGGCCGCCGGGAAGAGCGGCAATATGTAGTTCGGGAGCTTCGTGCGCGCGACCGTGAAGAACGCGAGGACGAAGAGGAACCATACCGAAGAGAGGAGGTAGAGGGCCGAGCCGCCGAGGAGCCTCTCCTTGACGCCCCTATAGATGGCGGATGGGAGGAACGCCACCCACGGGAAAAACCCGACAAGGAGCACCCCGATGTAGTAGTAAAACGGCCCGCCGTGGCTTGAGATGACCCCGGAGAACCGCTGCAGGTGGTGCTTGACGACGAACGCGTTGAAGAACTCCCAGCCGTTTATGTAGAGCTGGGCTATGTACCACGGCGCGGAGACGAGCAGGAAGATGAGGATATACCCCGGCCTTAAAAGCCCCCTGAACCTTTTCAGCCCCGCCGGTGACGCGGCGAGGTAGAGCAACGAGATAGCCACGGGGAAGACGAGCCCTATCGCGCCCTTTGTAAGCACGGCAAGGGCCGCTGAGACCCAGAAAAGTATTGGCCAGAGCCGCCCCTCCTCATGCGCCGCGAGGTAGAAGGAATATACCGAGGCGCTTATGAAGAAGGTGAGCGTCATGTCCGTGACCGCCGAGTGCGAATAGGTGAAGTACTCCATGCACAGAAGGAGCGAGAGCGCCGAGAAGACCCCCGGAAGCCACCCCTTCACGCGGCGGATGAATAAAAATGTCATGAAGACCAGGAGCGACCCGAACGCGGCCGAGGTGAACCGCGCGGCGGATTCGCTTACGCTGAAGAGCTTGAAGGAGAGGTCCATCAGCCAGTAGATGAGTATGGGCTTGTCGTACCTCGGCTCGTTGTTGTAGGCGGGGGTTATTACGTCCCCCGTCACGTACATCTCCCTCGAGGCCTCTGAAAACACCGCCTCATCGACGTCGAAGAGGAGGTATCCTCCGTTCTTGAAGAACGAGACGAATACTATCAGGAGGACGAGCGCCGCGGCCTTGAGCCTTTGCGGGGATTCCGCCCTTTTCAGGAGGAGCCAGCCCGCGAGAACTCCCAGGATCGCGCCGGCAACGACGTCCGAGGGGTAGTGCGCGCCGAGGTATACGCGCGAGGCCGCCACAAGGGCCGCCGTCGCGTAGAAGAAGAACCTCATGGACGGGTACCTGCGCGAGAGCGTGAACGCCAGGGCGAAGCTCACGGCCGTGTGTCCGGAGGGAAGCGAGCTTAACCTGCCGGAGAGGTCGAAGAGCCGCGGCTCCTCAAGGAGCCTCAATACCGCGTCCGCGCCGTACCCTATCCTCGGCCTCTCAAAAGCGGCCTTCAGGACGTTGACCGTTATCCCGGATACGAGGATGGATATGAAACCGTCCTTTCCGGCGTCGCGCAGGGAGTCTTTCTTGAGGAAGTACCCGGCGAGATAGAGCGCGGCGGCGAGGCAGAAAAGGACAAAGCCGTCTCCGACGAGGCTGAAGAATCCGGCTATCCCGGTCAGGGGGGATATTTGCGGGACCTTGCCGGCTATGACGGGGTCGAGCCAGAGGGCTGTCAGCATGACGGCGAGAGCCGAAACCCCGGCAAAAAGAGGCCGCTTCCAGGATTTGCTCAACAGAGCGCCTCCTCGAAGATATCAAGCGCCCGTTCCATCTCTGTTTTTGTTGCCGTAAGCGGAGGCATGAGCCTGACTACGTTCTTATCCGGCCCGCACTCTATCACGATGAGCCCGCGGGACAGGCACCCGTCCATGACCTTCTTCAGGAACTCCCTGTCAGGGGAGCCGTCCTTTTTCACGAACTCGACGCCGAGCATGAGGCCGAGACCGCGCACGTCGCCGATGGAGGAGCATTTCCCCTGCATGGCGCGGAGCCTTTCGACGGCGTAGAGCCCCATCTCCGCGGCGTTGCCGAGTATCGATTCCCTCTCGGTCCTGTCTATGGCGGCGCAGGCGGCGGCGCAGGAGACGGGGTTGCCCCCGAACGTCGTGCCGTGCGCGCCCGGGGGCCAGCCGGACATTATCTTTGCGGTAGACCCGACCGCGCTCAGCGGGAAGCCCGAGGCTATGGCCTTGCCTAACGCGATTATGTCGGGGGTGAGGCCGAAGTGCTCGCAGGCGAACCACCTGCCGGTCCTGCCGAACCCGGTCTGGACCTCGTCGGCCACGAGCAGTATCCCGTTCGCCCTGCACAGCCCCTCGATCCTCTTGAGGTACTCGGCCGGCGGTACGACGTAGCCGCCCTCGCCGAGGACCGGCTCTATGACCGCGCACGCCACCTCTTCGGCGGATATCTGGTGCTTGAGCATTTTTTCAAGAAAGCCGAAGCACTCAAGGGAGCACTCGCCGCTCTTTTTGCCCATCGGGCACCTGTAGCAGTAGGGATACGGCGCGTGGAAGACGGACGGGAGGAGCGGGTGGTAGTTCCTCCTGTACCTCGACGACGAAGAGGTGAGGCTCAGCGCGCCGAGCGTCCTGCCGTGGAAGGCCCCGGTGAAGGCTATGATGCCCTGCCTGCCGGTAGAGTGGCGCGCGAGCTTTACGGCGCCCTCGACGGCCTCGGCCCCGCTGTTGGAGAAAAAGAACATCTCTATGCCTTCGGGGGTGATCCGGGCGAGCCTCTCCGCGAGCTCGACCTCGCTGCGGTAGTGGAATATGCAGCCGGAGTGTATGAGGTTCTCAAGCTGCGCCTTCGCTGCGGCGACCACCTCCGGGGGGCAGTGGCCGAGGTTGGACGTGGCGAGCCCGGAGGTGAAGTCCATGTACCGTTTGCCTGAGGCGTCCTCCACGTACAAGCCCTCGGCCTTCACCGCGACTATGCCGGTATGGAAGACGAGCGCCGGGGTCAGGAGCCTGCGCGATCCGCTTATGACGTCGTTGTCCATTGGCGCTTTTAATGTTTCCTTCGGGTATAATTAAGCGCAGCTTGCCGCGTATAATAAAAACAGATTCTCCTTCGGATACCCCGCAGCTTGCTGAGGGGTGGTTCATTCGCCGTCAAGAGGCGCAGGCTCGCACAGGAGTGAGTCGTAGATGGCGAGGCGTCCGCATTTTTTGCAGATGTATTCCATCTTGTTCAGCATGGGCGGACATACGTGTCTCGGGTCGTCCACTGTCTTCCCGCAGAACTCGCAGGTGAACGGAGCGCCCTGGCCTGCCGGATGGCACAGGTGCCCGCTTCCGCTCGCGATAAGCCCGCAGGTGGGGCATTTGTAGGTCTGGACGTATTCTGTCATGGAAAAACGCTCCCTGTATATTTTTACCTTGCTACGGCAGACACTTCTGAAGCTCGGTAAGTTTTTTCACGTGGCTCTTTTCCTGCTCTATGAGGTTCTCGACGACGTCCCTGTCCTTCTCGCGTATCATCTTCAATATCTCATAGTAAAAAAGGAGCGAGTCCTTTTCCATGTCAAGGGCGGTCCTTACCGCGTCCTTTTCGTCCTTGACCTGCCGGGCGAGGTCGCGCCCCTTGCCGGGGTTTGTGAAGACCTCGGTGTCCGCGATGGCCGAGATGTAGAGGGCCGCCTCGTCGGCATACGCGTCAAAGCCCGCCTGGTAGTCCTTGTCCGCAAGCGTCTTCTTGAGCTCGGAGAATACCCTTATGTGGTCGCACTCCTCGTTTGCGAGGACCTTGAAGACCTCTTTGAGCCTTTCGTTCCTCGAGGCCTTTGCGGCGTCGGCATAATACCTGAGGCCGTTCTCCTCTATCTTTATCGCCATGTCAAGGACCTCTTTGCCTGTGAAATGGACGGGGTCCATATAATATTCCTCCTTCATATGCCGTATTTTATGCGCCGCTCACGGACAGATACCGGGGATGCCGGCGAGCTGTAAATTATAACAGAAACAGGGTCAAATCAACAGCTAAGTTTGAAGCCATTCCTTCTCTATTATATCAGGAGGGGCGCGTCCCGCTCAGTCCTTGTCTATCTGTGCCTTCTGGAGTCTGGCGCTGAAGTCCCTGTAGATTATCTTCCACTTCGTGAACATGTCGAGGCTTCCGCCCCTGCCGCCCGCCTCCCTGCGGCCAAGCCCGCTCCGTTTGGTCCCGCCGAACGGGAGCTGTATCTCGGCGCCTATGGTCGGGGCGTTTATGTAGACTATCCCGGCGTCGAGGTCCCTTTCGGCAATCGCGCTCCTGTTGACGTCCTGTGTGTATATCGACGAGGAGAGGCCGTACTCCACGCCGTTGGCTATCTCTATGGCGTCCTCCATGTCCCGCGCCCGCATCACGGCCACCACGGGGCCGAATATCTCCTCTTTCGCTATGCGCATGGAAGGGGCCGCGTCCACGAAGATGGTCGGGTCTATGAAGTAGCCTCTCTCAAGCGGGCCTGTGGAGTTCCTGTTGCCCCCGAGGACGAGCCGCGCCCCCTCCTTCCTGCCGGTCTCTATATAAGAGAGCACCTTTTCCATCTGGGATTCGTTTATGACCGGCCCCATGTGGGTGGAGGGGTCGAGGCCGTCGCCTATCCTGAGCCTCCTTGCCGCGGCAACGAACCGCTCGACGAATTCGTCGTAGACCTTCTCGTGCACTATTACCCTGGACGCCGCGGTGCACCTCTGCCCGCTCGTGCCGAACCCTCCCCAGAGCGCGCCCTCCACGGCAAGGTCAAGCCTGGCGTCGTCCATGACGATGATGGGGTTTTTCCCTCCCATCTCGCAGGAGACCTCCTTGCCGGGCCCTGAGCAGGCCCTGGCGAGCGCCTCCCCGACCGCGGATGAGCCGGTGAACGACACGCCGTCTACGCCTCGGTGCGCGGCGAGGTATTCGCCGGTATCTTCGCCCCGGCCGTGGACGAGGTTTACCACGCCGTGCGGGAGCCCGGCCTCGTTGATAAGCTCAACGAGCCTTGTGGCGGAGGCCGGGGTGTGGCTGGACGGCTTTAAGACCACGGTATTGCCGCCGATGAGCGCCGGGAATATCTTCCACGCAGGGATGGCCGTGGGGAAGTTCCACGGCGTTATGAGGGCGAAGACCCCCACCGGCACGCGCACCGATTTGCAGTCCTTCATCGGGAGCTCCGAGGGGACCGTCTCGCCGGTCATGCGTCTGCCCTCACCGGCCATGTAGAAGGCCATGTCTATGGCCTCCTGGACGTCGCCGAGCCCCTCGGGGAGTATCTTCCCCATCTCTCTGGTCACAAGGCGTCCAAGTGAGTCCTTGTCCTTCTCTATGAGGCGGGCCGCCCTGAAGAGGATTTCCCCCCTCTTGGGGGCCGGGGTGAGCCTCCAGAGCTCGCGCGCCGCGCGCGCCGCGGTAACGGCCTCGTCCACGTCGGCCCTGCCTGAGAGGGGGAAGACCCCTACCACGTCATCGGTATTAGCGGGGTTGACGCTCTTTAGCGTCCTCCTGTCCTGTGCGGGCTTCCACTCCCCGTTGATGAGGTTCAATATTGCGCCGGCCATACACACCTCCGCATTTCGACTTTCCGAAGCGTCTGCTCAGTATATCAGAGCGTAAAATCGTAAGCAAGGGGCGGTCGCCTCCATGCGACTGAGGGGTTCGCATTCCTCTGTCCCGCCCGCGGGGCCGTTATTTTTTTCTCTGTAAAATTGCAAAATCTCCTGATTTGTGTTATTAATGCGGAATCGTTTTTTAACGTTCCGGAACCCAGGAGGCTTTTGAGCCTGGGGAGGTTTCATATATTCCTATCTTACCGACAGCGGGGGCGCAGATGTCAGGGCATTCAAAGTGGGCGAACATAAAGCATAAGAAGGCCAAATCCGACGCGAAGAAGGGCAAGGTATTTACAAAGCTCGTCAAGGAGATAATGGTGGCGGCAAAGGTCGGCGGGAGCGACCCCTCCGGCAACCCGAGGCTCAGGGCCGCCATAGAGACTGCAAAGTCCGAGAACCTGCCCGCCGACAACATCGAGCGCGCCATAAAAAAGGGCGCGGGCGAGCTCGATTCTGTCAATTACGAGGAGGGCACCTACGAAGGGTACGGCCCCGGCGGGGTCGCGGTGCTCGTCAACTTCATGACCGACAACAGGAACAGGACCGCTTCCGAGGTCCGCCATGCGTTCTCAAGCTTCGGCGGCAGTCTCGGGCAGAGCGGCTCGGTCGGCTATCTCTTCGAGAAAAAGGGCTTCTTCACCTTCGAGATGGAGTCCATAACGGAAGAGAGGCTCATGGAGGCCGCGCTCGAGGCCGGGGCCGAGGACGTGGTGGCCAACAACGAGGACCGGGTCTTTGAGGTATATACCGCCCCCGCTGACTTCATAAAGGTGAAGAACTCTTTCGACGCCGCGGGGGTCAGGTACACCCTTGCCGAGACGACGATGGCGCCGAAGACCACGGTCAAGGTGGAGGGCAAGACGGCCCGGCAGGTCTTAAGCCTCCTTGAAGAGCTTGAGTACCTCGACGACGTCCAGTCCGTATACGCCAACTTCGACATCCCGTCGGAGGAGATGGCCGGGGTCGCGTGAGGCGGGAGCGGCGGATATTATTATAGGGCGCCTCTAAAAATTAGATATTTTTTCCGAGGTCGAGGCGGGGTGAGTGAAACCTCTTAGGGCTCAAGAGCCGAGGGGTTTCAGAACGCTGAAATAAAAAGGCGGAGCATATATGCTAATATGTGTCCATTTTTATTTTCGCCCTAACAAAGAGATCGGGAAAAAGAGCAATTTTTAGAGGCACCCGACAGAAAGACGAGGCCATTTTGTGATAGTGCTCGGCATCGACCCCGGCAGCCTTTTTACTGGCTACGGGATAGTGGAGAGGAAAAAGGGCGGGACGCTCGCGCGCCTCGGCTCCGGGACAATAAGCCCCGCCCCTGCGTTGCCCCTGCACGAAAGGCTCCTTGAGATATCGAACGGCCTCTCAGGGGTGATTGAGGACTTCAGGCCCCACTGCGTCGCCGTGGAATCGCTCTTTTTCTCCAAGAACGTCCGGAGCGCGATAGCGCTCAGCCACGCCAGGGGGGCGGCCCTTGTAGTTGCCGCGGCTTCACGGCTCGACGTATTCGAGTACTCCCCAAGCAGCGTCAAGCAGTCGGTTACGGGATGCGGCAACGCCTCCAAGGACCAGGTGCAGAAGATGGTAAAGACGCTCCTCAAGCACCCGCAGGAACTCAAGGCCGACGCCGCCGACGCCCTGGCCGTGGCCATATGCCATCTGCACCACTGCAACCTGTCGGGCATGGTCTTGCGGACAGCGGCGCAAACGTCATGATAGCCCACATATACGGGAAATTGATGCGCAAGTCCACCGAATCGGTCGTCATCGACGTCAACGGGGTGGGGTACGAGGTCTTCATCCCGCTGACCACTTATTATCAACTGCCCGATATCAACCATGAGCTCTCACTCAACGTGCACACCAACGTAAGGGAAGACGCCATACAGCTCTACGGCTTTTTGACGCTGGAAGAAAAAGA
The DNA here is from genome assembly GCA_016234955.1 of Deltaproteobacteria bacterium. Lineage (GTDB taxonomy): Bacteria > Desulfobacterota > GWC2-55-46 > GWC2-55-46 > GWC2-55-46 > JACRLF01. The sequence continues at coordinate 15,255 of JACRNN010000085.1, forward strand.
GGCGTTCCAGCTCCTCATAAGCGTCTCCGGCGTGGGGCCGAAGCTCGCGCGCAATATCCTCTCCGGCATACCGGTAGGCGAACTGGTCAGCGCCATAGCAAGCTCAGACAGGGCGCGCCTGAACTCCATACCCGGCATAGGGACCAAATCCGCGGAAAGGCTCATCGTGGAGCTAAAGGACAAGGTGAGAAACCTCCAAAGGTCCGGGGAGGCAAAGGAGCCGGCCAGCCGGGAAAAGGACCAGCTGTCCGTGGACGTCATTTCCGCGCTCGATAACCTCGGGTACAGGACCGCGCCCTCGGAAGAGGCCGTTAAAAAGGCGAAGCTCCTCCTGCCCTCGGGCTTCGGCTTCGAGGATATCTTTAAAGAGGCGCTGAAACTGTTGTCAAAGAAGTAGTTTTTTAGCGTTCTGAAACCACTGGGGCTCTAATCCCCCGGAGGGTTCATCAAGGCGGTTAATATTTATGGACGAACGTGAGATAGCCCCTGTAAGGCTCGATGAGGACGAGGGGATTGAGGCCACGCTCCGGCCTCGCCTGATAAAGGACTTCATTGGGCAGGAGAGGCTCAAGGAGAACCTCAAGATATTCGTCGAGGCCGCGAAGGCCAGGGGCGAGGCGCTCGACCACGTCCTCTTCTACGGCCCGCCGGGCCTGGGCAAGACCACGATGGCGAACATCATCGCCAACGAACTGGAAAGCCACCTCAGGTCCACCTCAGGCCCGGTGATAGAGAAGGCCGGGGACCTGGCCGCCATTCTCACCAACCTCGAGGTTAGGGACGTCCTCTTCATAGACGAGATACACAGGCTCTCCACCACCGTGGAGGAGATACTCTACCCCGCGATGGAGGACTACCACATAGACATCATGATAGGGCAGGGCCCCTCGGCGCGCTCCGTAAAGCTCGAGATACCCAAGTTCACGCTCATAGGGGCGACGACGAGGGCCGGGCTCCTGAGCTCACCGTTGAGGGACAGGTTCGGGGTGATACTGAGGTTCGACTTCTATTCGCCGGAGGATATAAGGACGATAGTGGTAAGGTCCGCGTCCATCCTCGGCATAGAGATAACCCCGGACGGGGCCGCCGAGATATCAGGCAGGTCGAGGGGTACTCCGAGGGTCGCAAACCGCCTCCTGAGGAGGGTGCGCGACTTCGCACAGGTCAAGGCCGGAGGG